>NZ_JBFBCG010000004.1:0-182000 GCF_040683105.1 Streptomyces sp. NPDC051020
CGACGTTCCCCTTCTGGATCCGAGTGCGGATGGTCTCGGCTTCGAGTGACCGCGTTGCGAGCACCGTACGTGCGTACCACGGCAGTCACGTGAAACAGCGCCCCTCGATGCAGCAGCTATCGGTACGTGCCCCGGAAGAGGGGCGGCCCGTCGACTGCATCGGCGTCAGGCAGAGAACCATGCTGTCCCGGGTCTTACGGCTGCCGGATGTTTCGGTGTGGACCCTGCGCCGCTCTTCATTTGACGCGCGCACGCTAGAGCACTTCACTGACACGACTCCACCGGAACATCGTCACGGCGACGATCCCGTAGAGCAGCGCAAGCCCGATCACCACTGTGGCCGACTTCCCGTCAGGAGGCAGTGCCACAGCGGCTACTGCGGCGGCGCCCACAAAGGCCACGTTGAACAGCACGTCGTACAGGGAGAAGACGCGACCGCGGAATGAGTCGTCCACCGCGGTCTGCACCACCGTGTCCGTCGCGATCTTCGTTCCCTGAGTGACGGCTCCGAGGGCGAATGCCGCGACCAGCATCGGTCGAGGGGCGAACCACAGCCCGAGCGCGGGCTCAAGGACGGCAGCCGCGGCAGCGCACGTTGCTATCCAACGGAACCGGCCGAGCCGTCCAACCGCCCAGGGCGTCACCACGGCCGCCGCGAAGAATCCCGCCCCCGAGGCGCCCACGGCCAGTCCGAGCAGGGCCAGACCGCCGGATTCGCTGTCGGACCAGGCGTACCGGCACAGCATCAACACCATCACGGTCAGTGCCCCGTAGCAGAACCGGACCACTGTCATGGCGGCCAGTGCCCGTGCGGCGTCCGTCCGTTCCGCTAGATGGCGCAGCCCGTCGACGAGTCCGTGCGCGGTGGTGGCGAGAGCGTCCCTCAGCCGGACAGGACTGCCGTGCATATCCGGTCCGAGGAGTTGGGTGGCCAGGCTCAGGGAGGCCAGCGCCGAGGCGAGGTAGAGACCCGCGCCCAGCAGCACCACTGCGGCATCCGAGTCCGCAGCCACGAGGCGTACGGCGAAGGCGAGGCCGCCGCCCGCCGTGGCGGCGAGCGTGCCAGCTGTCGGTGAGAGCGAGTTGGCCATGACCAGCCGGTCCCTGTCGACGACCCGCGGCAGTGCGGCCGAGAGCCCCGCCAGCACGAAGCGGTTCACCCCGGTGACGCACAGCGCGGAGGCGTAGAAGAGCCAGTCGGGTGCGGTTCCGAAGATCAGCAGGGCGGTGCAGCAGGCGAGGGCTGCGCGCAGCAGATTGCCGTAAAGGAAGACTTGGCGGCGCGGCCAGCGGTCCAGCAGGACGCCGGCGAAGGGGCCGATGAGTGAGTACGGCAGCAGCAGCACGGCCATCGCGGAGGCGATGGCCGCCGCCGACGTCTGTTTCTCCGGGGAGAAGACGACGTGCGCGGCGAGGGCGACCTGATAGACGCCGTCGGCGGCCTGGGAGAAGAGCCGTACGGCCAGCAGACGACGGAAGTTCCGAAGGCGTAGGAGTACGCGCAGATCACGTACGACGGGCATGTGGGCAAGGGTCACATATGTTGAGGGTCCCCGGGCGGATTGCCCGGGGACCCTCAACGAGGCGGGAGCGGAAAAGCGTTGCCGCTCATCGCCCTGCCGCGTTCACGCGCCGTTTCCGGTCGTGTCAGCGCTCGACGTCGCCGTTGATGAACTTCTCGACGTTCTCGCGGGCCTCGTCGTCGAAGTACTGGACCGGCGGGGACTTCATGAAGTACGAGGACGCGGAGAGGATCGGGCCACCGATGCCACGGTCCTTGGCGATCTTCGCGGCGCGCACGGCGTCGATGATGACACCGGCGGAGTTCGGGGAGTCCCAGACCTCGAGCTTGTACTCCAGGTTCAGCGGAACGTCACCGAAGGCGCGGCCCTCGAGGCGCACGTACGCCCACTTGCGGTCGTCCAGCCAGGCCACGTAGTCCGACGGACCGATGTGGACGTTGTCCGCACCGAGCTCGCGGTCACGGATCTGCGAGGTGACGGCCTGCGTCTTGGAGATCTTCTTGGACTCCAGGCGCTCACGCTCGAGCATGTTCTTGAAGTCCATGTTGCCGCCGACGTTCAGCTGCATCGTGCGGTCCAGGATGACACCCCGGTCCTCGAAGAGCTTCGCCATCACGCGGTGGGTGATGGTGGCGCCGACCTGGGACTTGATGTCGTCGCCGACGATCGGGACACCGGCCTCGGTGAACTTGTCCGCCCACTCCTTGGTGCCGGCGATGAAGACCGGGAGGGCGTTGACGAACGCGACCTTGGCGTCGATGGCGCACTGCGCGTAGAACTTCGCAGCGACCTCGGAACCGACGGGCAGGTAGCAGACGAGGACGTCGACCTGCTTGTCCTTGAGGACCTGGACGATGTCGACCGGGGCCTCGGCGGACTCCTCGATGGTCTGGCGGTAGTACTTGCCCAGGCCGTCGTGGGTGTGGCCGCGCTGGACGGTCACGCCGGTGTTCGGAACGTCGGCGATCTTGATGGTGTTGTTCTCGCTGGCACCGATGGCGTCCGCGAGGTCGAGGCCGACCTTCTTCGCGTCGACATCGAAGGCGGCGACGAACTCGACGTCACGCACGTGGTAGTCGCCGAACTGGACGTGCATCAGACCGGGCACCTTGCCGGCCGGATCGGCGTCCTTGTAGTACTCGACGCCCTGCACCAGCGAGGCGGCGCAGTTGCCCACGCCGACGATGGCTACGCGAACCGAACCCATTCCGGTTGCTCCCTGTGTTGAGTGTTCTCGGTGATTCCGATGAAGGCCCTGCGGAAGTGCCGGGACTTCACTTGCCGGTGTCGTCGGACGGATCCGGCGGGGTATGACCCCGGTGCCGGGGCAGGCCGTCCGTCTCCCCTGCTGTGTTCTGCTGAGTGGAGCCCTCGGGCGAGGATCGTCGCTGATCCCGTCCCGACCGCTCGCTCTCGATGAGCTCGTTCAGCCAGCGCACTTCGCGCTCCACGGATTCCATGCCGTGTCGCTGCAGCTCAAGCGTGTAGTCGTCGAGTCGTTCGCGGGTGCGTGCCAGAGAGGCGCGCATCTTCTCCAGCCGCTCCTCCAACCGGCTGCGGCGGCCTTCCAGGACGCGCATCCGCACCTCGTGCTCCGTCTGTCCGAAGAAGGCGAAGCGGGCTGCGAAGTGCTCGTCCTCCCAGGAGTCGGGGCCGGTGTGCGAGAGCAGTTCCTCGAAGTGCTCCTTACCTTCTGCCGTCAGCCGGTAGACGATCTTGGCGCGCCGTCCTGCCAGTGAAGAGGCAGGGGCGACCCCACGTCCGCCGGCGGGTGGGACCTCTGTCGGACCGTTTCCCGGTTCCTCGATCAACCAGCCGCTGGCTACCAGCGTCTTGAGGCAGGGGTAGAGGGTGCCGTAGCTGAAGGCGCGGAAGATCCCCAACGAGGTGTTGAGGCGTTTGCGCAGCTCATACCCGTGCATGGGGGACTCGCGGAGCAGACCGAGTACGGCGAATTCGAGGATGCCGGAGCGTCTGCTCACCTTCGCCTCCTCCTTCTCCGAGTGCTCTCGCGGATCCTTATGCCGAGCTGATGTATCGACTCGATACATCATGACGATAGATCGCTCACCGCGATGCGACAAGGGGGGTCATCGTGAACGGCGTCACATCACCAATTCATAGGAAGCGACTTGCGTGATTTGGGGTGAACTTGGGCCCTAGGTGGGTTTTGACCGTGCGTAGTCTGTGCGGCATGCAGACCACCGGGAACCGCGCGACGCCCCCGAGCGTCAGTCGTCGCGGACTGACCGGACGCACTGCGGATGAGCCTGTCGCAGGGTCCGTCCGTAATTCGGGGGGACCGGATCTCAACTGCCGCTTCCAGGCGCTCTCGCCTGCCCGAGGAGTAGTCGTTCGATGAGCGAGCACCGTCGCAAAACGCAGCAACCGCAAGGTGGCGGGCGTGCCGCGACCAGACGAGCCGCCCAGCAGCCCGCAGGGCGCCGCGCAGCTCCGTCACGCGGAGTAACTAATGAGTCACCTTCTGGTTCGTACGACGACGAGAGTCCGTACGGCGGGCGTGCCGCGGCCAGACGAGCCGCACAGCGTGGAAGCGGGAGCCGGCGTGCCGCCGAGGGAGGTGGAGCGGGTCATGGCGGCGGGGGCGGCCGACGCCGCGGTGGTGGCGGCGACGGGTACGAGGGTCCCGGTCGAGGCCGCGGGCGCGGCAGTCAGCGTCCCGTCAAGAAGCGCTTCATCGACTACCCGCGCGCCGGCAAGTACGGAGCGCGGCGCTGGGTGCCGTCGTGGAAGCTGGTCTCCAGTCTCTGTATCGGCTTCCTCGGCCTTCTCATGGGTGTTGCCGGGCTGGCATACGCGATGGTCGGGACGCCCGACGTGAAGGCTGCCGCCGAGGCGGAGAACAACGTCTACTACTGGGCGAACGGCAAGCAGATGATCGCCACGGGTGGCGAGGCCAACCGTCAGATCATCGATTACGAGCAGATCCCCGAGGCCATGCGGAACGCCGTCATCTCGGCGGAGAACAAGTCGTTCGAGACCGACAGCGGCATCGACCCGATGGGTATCGCCCGGGCCTTCTACAACATGGCCAAGGGCGGACAGACCCAGGGCGGTTCGACGATCACCCAGCAGTACGTGAAGAACTCGCGTCTCTCCCAGGAGCAGACCCTGAGCCGGAAGTTCGAAGAGCTCTTCATCACGATCAAGGTCGGCAAGACGGAGAGCAAGCGGACGGTCATGGCCGGCTACCTGAACATCTCGTATTACGGGCGAGGCGCATCGGGGATCCAGGCCGCGGCACGTACGTACTACGGCAAGGACGCCAAGAAGCTCAATGCAAGCGAGTGCGCCTTCCTGGCCGCTCTGCTGAAGGGCCCGACCTACTTCGACCCGGCCGGCGTTACCGAGGCCGACCCGAAGGAGGCGACCCCTGCGAAGAACAAAGACCGGGCGGAGAAGCGCTGGCGCTGGATCCTCAACGAGGAGGTGAAGGACGGGCGGATGACCCAGGAGGAGCGCGCCAAGTACACGGAGTTCCCCATGCCGAAGCCGCCGAACCAGAACGCGCAGCTGACCGGTCAGACCGGCTATCTGGTGTCCCTCGCCCGGAAGAGCTTCCTCAACAACAACAAGGGCGTCACCCCGGAAAAGCTTGCTTTGGGCGGCTACGAGATCCACACCACCTTCGACGAGAAAAAGGTCAAGTCGCTCAACGCCGCGGTCAAGAAGGTCTACGACCGCAAGATCAAGCCGAAGCAGCGCCCCAAGACGGACACACACGTCCAGTTCGGCGGCGCTTCGGTGGATCCGAAAACCGGCGCCATTCGCGCGATCTACGGTGGTCAGGACGCGACGCAGCACTACACCAACAACGCCGACACCACCGGTGCGCAGGTCGGTTCGACGTTCAAGCCGTTCGTGCTGACTGCCGCGATGGAGTACGGCAAGCGTGACCCGTCAGGCACGGAGGATCAGGATGCGTCGCAACGCACGAAGGTCTCCCCGAAGAGCATCTACAACGCCGACGACAAGCTGAAGATCAAGAAATACAACGGTGAGATCTGGACCGACGAGAACGGCAAGGAGTGGCTGCAGACCAACGACGGCCATGAGTCGAGGGGGAACATCACCCTTCGCGAGGCCATGCAGTGGTCCGCCAACTCCCCGTACGTCCAGCTCGGTATGGACGTCGGCACCGACAAGGTGAAGGACGTTGCCGTCGCCGCAGGCCTTCGTGACGACGACTCCATGGCCGACTCGACCGTTCCGTCGTTCTCCATCGGTACGTCCCAGCCCAGTGCGATCCGGATGGCGGGGGCCTACGGCACCTTCGCCGACAGCGGGATGCAGCACGACCCGTACTCCGTCGAGGAAGTCAAATACCGCGGCGACATCATCTATCAGCACAAGAAGGTTCCCAAGCGCGCCTTCGACAATGCCGTCGCCGACAACGTCACCGACGTCCTGAAGAACGTCGTCGAGCACGGGACCGGGACGCCTGCCAAGCTCCCCGGTCGTGATGTCGCGGGCAAGACGGGTACGACGGACGACAACAAGTCCGCCTGGTTCGTGGGGTACACCCCGCAGCTGTCGACCGCCATCAGCATGTTCCGGTATGACGACAACGAGAAGCACAAGAACCGCAAGTTCGAGAAGATGTACGGCACGGGTGGCGAGAAGACGATCCACGGTGCCTCGTTCCCGGCCCAGATCTGGCACGACTACATGGCCGATGCGCTGGAAGGGGAGGACGTCATCCCCTTCCCGAAGCCGGAGCCGTGGGGCGAGACGGTCTACGGGGGCGGCGCCCCTTCGCCGAAGCCGACCATCGAGCCTTCGGAGACCCCCTCCACCACACCGTCCACGACACCTTCGATGACGCCCTTCTCCCCCACGCCCGACCCGAGCGGCAGCTGCCGGCCGTGGGACCGGAACTGCCAGAACAGCAGCGGGGGCAACTCGGCCGTCAGCGGCGGAGGCGGATCTCCCACTCCGACCGACGGGACTACGTCTCCGGGGACCCCGTCAGGCGGCGGGGGCAACGGGAACGGTAACGGGAACGGGAATGGCGGTCTCTTCGGAGTCCCGACTGGATAGCGCCCGAACGGCAGGCCCATAGGCACAGCCGGAAGAAGGCCACGAGGGCCGCCGCACCACTCGGTGCGGCGGCCCTCGCCGTTTCCACAGCCCCGTACGGCAGGATGTGCGGCATGCCAAGCGCAGAACACACGAGCGTGCATCAGGAACGGCCCGTCGTTCGGCCCACGCACCAGGACGAGATCGCCGCGGCCGGCAGCGAGCTGATCGGCGGGCGGTCGGGGCGCTGGGCGCGGCTCGGCTCCGGCCCCCTCACGCCTGTGCGTGTCGTCGCCCTGGTGGCGATCGGGATGTTCGCGCTCGGCATGGTGCAGAAAGTGCCTTGCTACAACTGGGCGTGGTTCAGGGGCGCCAGCTCGCAGTACACGCATGCCTGCTACTCCGACATTCCGCACCTCTTCGTCGGACGTGGTTTCGCGGACGGTCTCGTGCCGTACTTCGACCGGCTGAGCGGCGACATGCAGTACCTGGAGTACCCCGTCCTGACCGGGGTGTTCATGCAGATCGCGGCCTGGCTGACGCCCGGTGGCTCCATTCAGTACCGCGAGCAGTTGTACTGGATGGTCAACGCGGGCATGTTGTTGATCTGCACCGCGGTCATGGCGGTGTGTGTCGCCCGTACGCACCGGCGCCGTCCGTGGGACGGACTGCTGGTCGCTCTCGCGCCGGCCTTCGCGCTCACCGCGACGATCAACTGGGACCTGCTGGCCGTCGCGCTGACGGCCGCGGCCATGCTCATGTGGTCCCGGCAGCGGACTCTGGCCTTCGGTATCCTCATCGGCCTCGCCACAGCCGCCAAGCTCTACCCCGTACTCCTGCTGGGGCCGGTCTTCGTGCTCTGCTGGCGGGCCGGTAAATGGCGGGAGTTCTTCGTGGCGACACTCGGCGCGGCCGCATCATGGCTGGTGGTGAACCTGCCGGTGATGGTGTTCGCGCCCGAGGGATGGAAGAAGTTCTACACGTTCAGCCACGACCGGCCGCTCGACTTCGGCTCGTTCTGGCTGATCATCTCGCAGCGCACCGGCATTTCCATCCCGGTCGACACGGTGAACACCGCATCGACGCTGCTGATGTTCTTCTTCTGCGTATGCATCCTGGTGCTGACGCTGACGGCCCCGCGTCGGCCCCGCTTCGCCCAGTTGGTCTTTCTCGTCGTCGCGGCGTTCATTCTCACCAACAAGGTCTACTCGCCACAGTACGTGCTGTGGCTGATCCCCCTTGCCGCGCTGGCGAGGCCGCGGTGGCGGGACTTCCTGATCTGGCAGGCGTGCGAGGTCATGTACTTCCTCGGGATCTGGATGTACCTCGCGTACACGACGAGCGGCGACAAGCACCAGGGGCTGCCGACCGAGGGATATCAGGTGGCGATCGCCCTGCACCTGCTGGGCACGCTCTACCTCTGCGCCGTCGTCGTTCGGGACATTCTGATGCCGGAGCGGGACGTCGTACGCAGGGACGGTTCGGACGATCCGTCGGGCGGCGTGTTCGACGGTGCCGAGGACGTCTTCGTGCTGGGGCATGCGGCGGCGCATCCGTCGCGGCACGCGGTACCCGCGGTCGAGGGGCCGCGGGTGGAGTGGGGTGCGGCGCACCCGCCGGTCACAGACCGAACAGGGGCACATCGGTCGGCCGCGGACTGAACAGGGCCCCGCCAAGGGCGCGAAACCCTTGGCGAGGCCCTGGCCCCATCGGTCGTGGGGGCGGACGACGCTACGTTCGAAACACGCCCTAGCGGTCGACGAGGCGGTCGAACTGGGTGGTCGTGTGGCGCAGATGGGCCACCAGCTCGTCGCCGACCTTCGGTTCCGGTGCGTCCGCGGGCACGAACAGGATCGACACCTGCATGTGGGGCGGTTCGGCGAACCAGCGCTGCTTGCCCGCCCAGACGAAGGGCGACAGATTCCGGTTGACGGTGGCCAGGCCGGCGCGGGCGACGCCCTTGGCGCGGGGCATCACGCCGTGCAGCGCCTTCGGGGCCTCCAGGCCCACGCCGTGCGACGTGCCGCCGGCGACGACCACCAGCCAGCCGTCGGAGGCGGCCTTCTGCTGGCGGTAGCCGAAACGGTCACCCTTGGCGACGCGCGTGACGTCGAGGACGGCACCCCGGTACTCCGTCGCGTCGTGGTCGCCGAGCCACAGCCGTGTGCCGATCCGGGCGCGGAAGCGGGTCTGCGGGAACTGCTGCTGCAGCCGGGCCTGTTCCTCGGCGCGCAGATGGCTGACGAACATGGTGTGCAGCGGCAGCCGGGCGGCGCGAAGGCGGTCCATCCAGCCGATGACCTCCTCGACCGCGTCCGAGCCGTCGGTGCGGTCCAGCGGCAGGTGCAGCGCGAAGCCTTCGAGACGTACGTCCTCGATAGCGGCGTGCAGTTGCCCCAGTTCCTCCTCCTTGACGCCGTGACGCTTCATCGAGCTCATGCACTCGATGACGACCCGGGCGCCCACCAGCGCGTGCACGCCGTCCACGGAGGAGACCGACCGGATGACGCGGTCGGGCAGCGGCACGGGCTCCTCACCCCGCCGGAACGGGGTGAGGACCAGCAGATCGCCGCTGAACCAGTCCTTTATGCGGGCTGCCTCGTAGGTGGTGCCGACGGCGAGAGTGTCGGAGCCGAAGCGGGACGCCTCGTCTGCGAGCCGCTCGTGACCGAAGCCGTATCCGTTGCCCTTGCAGACCGGGACGAGCCCGGGGAACTGGTCGAGGACGGATTTCTGGTGCGTCCGCCAGCGCGCGGTGTCGACGTAGAGGGAGAGCGCCATGGCCGGTCCGGAACCTTTCTGGTGGCTGCGGTGTATCAGAGGTATGTGGAGCTTGTCGAAGTGTCTGAGCCTGCAGGCCTGCCTGCCGGCGGGCCTGCTGAAGCGCTCATTGAAACGGATGATGCCGGTTTCGTCAGCGGCGCGACATATACATGTCCAGCGCCTTGTGCAGCAGCTTGTTGAGCGGGAAGTCCCACTCGCCGACGTACTCGACGGCTTCGCCGCCGGTGCCGACCTTGAACTGGATCAGGCCGAAGAGGTGGTCGGTCTCGTCGAGCGAGTCGCTGATGCCGCGCAGGTCGTAGACGGTGGCGCCCATCGCGTAGGAATCGCGCAGCATCCGCCACTGCATGGCGTTCGAAGGCCGTACCTCGCGTCCGATGTTGTCGGACGCGCCGTACGAGTACCAGACGTGCCCACCGACGACGAGCATGGTTGCCGCGGAGAGGTTCACCCCGTTGTGGCGCGCGAAATACAGTCGCATGCGATTCGGGTCCTCGGAGTTGAGGACGGTCCACATGCGCTGGAAGTAGGAGAGGGGACGCGGCCTGAAGCGGTCGCGCACAGCGGTGATCTCGTACAGCCGCTGCCATTCGGCGAGGTCCTCGTAACTGCCCTGGACCACCTCGACGCCGGCCTTCTCAGCCTTCTTGATGTTGCGCCGCCACAGCTGGTTGAAGCCCTTGAGGACGTCTTCGAGCGAGCGGTTCGCCAGCGGCACCTGGAAGACGTAGCGCGGCTGCACGTCACCGAAGCCGGCGCCGCCGTCCTCGCCCTGCTGCCAGCCCATCTTCCGCAGTCGGTCCGAGACTTCGAAAGCGCGCGGCTCGATGTGCGTGGCCTCGACGTCGCGCAGGCGCTTCACGTCGGGGTCCTGGATACCGGCCTTGATGGCGGCTGCGTCCCAGCGGCGGATGACGACCGGCGGGCCCATCTTCACCGAGAAGGCGCCCTGTTGCTTGAGATGCGCGAGCATCGGCTGCAACCAGTCGTCGAGGTTCGGCGCGTACCAGTTGATGACCGGGCCCTCGGGGAGGTATGCGAGATACCGCTTGATCTTCGGGAGTTGGCGGTACAGCACCAGGGCGGCGCCCACGATCTCGCCGCTCTTGTCGAACCAGCCAAGGTTCTCCGAACGCCATTCGGTCTTCACATCCGCCCACGCCGGGACCTGGCAGTGACTGGCCGACGGCAGACTCTGGATGTACGCCAGATGCTGCTCTCGGCTGATGGTCCTCAGGGTCAGGCTCATGCGGGGCGCTCCTCGGCAGGTGTGTCCCCATCGGTCAGGGGCTCCGGCTCTCGCGCCGAAGCCTACTGCGACCGGGGAGCGCGTCGTCTGGCCCTGTCGGACCTATGTCGGCCAGGTGGGTCCCGGCTGTCCGCCCCCGGGGGCCTGGACGACCCACTGAGAGGGTGCGAGCGGACGTGCCGGGACCGGCGTCCGGAGGCGTTCGGGACAGGCGCGGCTACAGGCCGCCGAAGAGACCGCCGTGGGCCATTCCCAGGTAGAACCCGATGGCGGACGCGCCTATGCCGAGGATCAGCGGGAACCTCTCGCGGGTGGTCACCGAGATGTACTGCCCGTATGCACCAGTGAGGATCCCGATGAGCCCGGCCCACGAGCTGAGCAGATGCAGGCTGTGGAACATCGCCGTCACGAAGGCGATAACACCGAGGGCCACGGTTACCGCCACCAGAGTGTCCTGGAGCGGATGGGGCCTGCCGTCCGTGGCGAGAAGGGAAACGCGGGGGCGGGTTGTTCGCACTGTCTGTGCCATGGAGTACCTCCTGGCCGAAAAGGCGGCGCATCGTGGCGTCGCTCACACCCGATGTGTACAGATTGCGTCTCCTGAGCACCGGATTTCAACCGGAAGCCGGTGTGCGGGTACTCTGTACGGTCTGCGGCGGTGTCTGCCCAGGCCAGCACGGCAGCTCTCCTCGGAAGGGGGCGTTGTCAGTGGCGGCTGTTTGACTCGGAGACACTGTTGCTTACGCATCACGACCCTCCTGCCACGGAACGACCGTGGCCGCTGAGTCCAAAGGAGGTGGGTTCCACATGCGTCACTACGAGGTGATGGTCATCCTCGACCCCGATCTCGAGGAGCGCGCTGTCTCCCCGCTGATCGAGAACTTCCTCTCCGTCGTCCGTGAGGGCAACGGAAAGGTTGAGAAGGTCGACACCTGGGGCCGTCGTCGTCTCGCTTACGAGATCAAGAAGAAGCCCGAGGGCATCTACTCGGTCATCGACCTGCAGGCCGAGCCTGCGGTCGTCAAGGAGCTCGACCGCCAGATGAACCTGAACGAGTCGGTCCTCCGGACCAAGGTCCTCCGTCCCGAGATCCACTGAGCATCTAGCTCAGCGGTCATCGGGTTCGAGTAGCAGCAAGCAGCCAGAAGCAATCCCCGCCGAGAGGTTCACCCATGGCAGGCGAGACCGTCATCACGGTCGTCGGCAATCTCGTCGACGACCCCGAGCTGCGCTTCACCCCGTCCGGTGCGGCGGTCGCGAAGTTCCGCGTCGCGTCCACTCCCCGCATCTTCGACCGGCAGACCAATGAGTGGAAGGACGGCGAAGGCCTGTTCCTCACCTGCTCGGTCTGGCGGCAGGCGGCGGAGAACGTCGCCGAGTCGCTCCAGCGAGGCATGCGCGTTGTCGTGCAGGGCCGGCTGAAGCAGCGGTCGTACGAAGACCGCGAAGGCGTGAAGCGCACGGTCTATGAGCTGGATGTCGAGGAAGTCGGCCCCAGCCTCAAGAACGCCACGGCCAAGGTCACCAAGACCACCGGTCGCGGTGGCCAGGGCGGCCAGGGTGGTTACGGCGGTGGCCAGCAGGGCGGCGGCAACTGGGGCGGCGGTCCCGGTGGCGGCGGCCAGCAGGGCGGCGGCGGTGCTCCCGCTGACGACCCGTGGGCCACCGGCACGCCGGCCGGCGGCCAGCAGGGCGGGGGTCAGCAGGGCGGCGGAGGTGGTTGGGGCGGAAGCTCCGGCGGCTCCGGCGGCGGCTACTCGGACGAGCCTCCCTTCTAGGGCAGCTCGTACCCCCACTTCTTGATCACACAGGAGAAACACCATGGCGAAGCCGCCTGTGCGCAAGCCTAAGAAGAAGGTCTGCGCTTTCTGCAAGGACAAGACCCAGTACGTGGACTACAAGGACACGAACATGCTGCGGAAGTTCATTTCCGACCGCGGCAAGATCCGTGCCCGCCGCGTAACCGGCAACTGCACGCAGCACCAGCGTGACGTCGCCACGGCAGTCAAGAACAGCCGTGAGATGGCGCTGCTGCCCTACACGTCCACCGCGCGATAAGGGAAGGGTGACCGAATAATGAAGATCATCCTCACCCACGAGGTCTCCGGCCTCGGCGCTGCCGGCGACGTCGTCGAAGTCAAGGACGGGTACGCCCGTAACTACCTGGTTCCGCGTGGCTTTGCCATCCGCTGGACCAAGGGTGGCGAGAAGGACGTGGCGCAGATCCGCCGCGCCCGCAAGATCCACGAGATCGCGACGATCGAGCAGGCCAACGAGGTCAAGGCCAAGCTCGAGGCCGTGAAGGTTCGTCTGGCTGTTCGCTCCGGCGACGCCGGCCGTCTCTTCGGCTCCGTCACCCCGGCCGACATCGCTTCGGCGATCAAGGCTGCCGGTGGCCCGGACGTCGACAAGCGTCGCGTCGAGCTCGGCTCGCCGATCAAGACGCTCGGCGGGCACCAGGTGTCCGTGCGTCTGCACCCCGAGGTTGCGGCGAAGCTCGGCATCGAGGTCGTTGCTGCCTAAGGGCACAGCTCACCAGAGCAACTGAAGGGCCGCACCCCGCGGGGTGCGGCCCTTTGTCGTTTCACGTGAAACAGGGGCGACTGCCGCTGCTCAGCGGGTGGCTCCGGTGACGATCCACCTACCCGAGCGCGTGCGCAGCCAGAGCGTCACCATGCGGACCGTCATCATCAGTGCCATCGCCCACCACAGAGCATTCAGGCCCCCGCCGAAGGTGGGCACGAGCAGGGCGACCGGAGCGAAGACGGCCAGGGTGATCAGCATGGCCCAGGCGAGGTACCGACCGTCTCCGGCACCCATCAGCACGCCATCCAGCACGAAGACCACACCGGCGATCGGCTGGCACACGGCCACCACCGGCAAGGCAGGGAGCAGGGTGCTCTGCACGTCCTGGTCGCCGGTGAACAAGGGGATGAACAAGGGACGCGCGAGCACGATCAGTGCTCCGAGCACCACACCTGAGGCAATGCCCCACTGCACCATGCGGCGGCATGCCTCGCGTGCGCCCTCGGTGTCATTGGCTCCCAGGTAGCGGCCGATGATGGCTTGCCCAGCGATCGCAATGGCGTCGAGAGCGAAGGCCATCAGGCTCCACAGGGAGAGGATGATCTGCTGGGCGGCGATATCGGTGTCGCCCAGGCGTGCGGCGACGGCGGTGGCGATCATCAGGACGGCACGGAGCGACAGTGTACGAACCAGCAGGGGGACGCCTGCCTGGGCACTGGCCCTGATCCCTGCCGTGTCGGGGCGCAACGATGCGCCGTGCCGGCGTGCTCCGCGCACCACCACGACCAGGTAGGCCGACGCCATACCGACCTGGGCGATCACGGTGCCCCAGGCCGATCCGGCGATACCGAGACCGGCGCCGTAGACAAGCCCCGCGTTGAGGGCTCCGTTGGCCGCGAAACCGCCGATGGCGACATACAGCGGGGTCCTGGTGTCCTGCAGGCCGCGGAGCACGCCGGTAGAGGCCATGACTATGAGCATGGCAGGGATGCCGAGGCTGGAGATCCGTAGATAGGTGGTGGCGTACGGCGCGGCAGTGTCGGAGGCGCCGAAGACATCGACGAACCAGGGGGCAGAGGGCAGGGCCACGGCGATGACCGCGATGCCGAGGAGCAGTGCCAGCCAGATGCCGTCCATGCCCTGCCGTATTGCGGAGGCGAGATCGCCCGCGCCTACGCGTCGCGCGACTGCTGCCGTGGTGGCGTAGGCGAGGAAGACGAAAATGCTCACGGCGGTGGTCAGCAGAGCCGCGGCGACGCCCAGGCCGGCCAGTTGCGGTGTGCCGAGATGGCCGACGATGGCGCTGTCGACCATGACGAAGAGCGGCTCGGCGACGAGCGCGCCGAAGGCGGGGACGGCGAGTGCGACGATCTCGCGATCGTGCCGTCGGCGGCTGGAATATGAGGTCGCGGTGGCCTGGGGCATGGGGGTCAATCTAACCTTCCACAGGTAACAGATGCAACGCCTTGTCAGTCCTTACATTTACTGGCGCTGAGTGTTCTCCTGTGTGCGGTTTGCCGTGATCTTGTGCTGGCTCGGAAAGTTTTTCTCCCCCACAGGCCGTGGATGGAGAAATCCCAGGTCAGGGCTGTAGTCGGGGCGGTGTTATGAGTTTGTCCACAGTGCTGTCCCCTGCTCCGTGCACAGGTTCTGCGGAGTTCTCCACAGCATCTGGTCCGTCGTCCACATGCCCTGTGGATAACCAGATTGGCTGACGGTGCGGCGGGGCCTACCGTGGACCGGCGCCCACACCCCGTTTCAGCCCTGGAATCCCGCAGAACTCGACGTGCCGGAACCGGAGTCGAGCGTCTTGTTTGTCGGTGCTGTGCCGTAAGAAAGAGTGGCACGGCGAAGGTCCGCGGAGCGGACGGGAGGAGGTGGCACGGTGAGCATTCCCGAGCCTTTGGACGACCCCTGGGCCGACACCGGTCCCAGTGACCGTCTGCCCGTTACCCGCCAGCGTCGCGGTGAAGGCCGGGACCGCGGCGAGCAGCACGACCGCGGCAGGGAGAGCGGCGGCTGGGACGGCGGCTCGCCCGGATTCGAGCGCGTGCCCCCTCAGGACCTCGACGCCGAGCAGTCGGTCCTCGGCGGCATGCTCCTCTCCAAGGACGCCATTGCCGACGTCGTGGAAATCATCAAGGGGCACGACTTCTACCGCCCCGCCCACGAGACCGTCTTCCAGGCGATCCTCGACCTTTACGCCAAGGGCGAGCCCGCCGACCCGATCACGGTCGCGGCCGAACTGGTCAAGCGCGGCGCGATCACCAAGGTGGGCGGCGCCCCCTATCTGCACACCCTCGTCCAGTCCGTGCCGACCGCGGCCAACGCCTCGTACTACGCGGAGATCGTCCACGAGCGGGCGGTCCTGCGACGGCTTGTCGAGGCGGGCACGAAGATCACGCAGATGGGATATGCGGCCGACGGTGACGTCGACGAGATCGTGAACTCGGCACAGGCCGAGATCTACGCCGTCACGGAGCAGCGCACCAGCGAGGACTATCTGCCGCTGGGCGACATCATGGAGGGCGCGCTCGACGAGATCGAGGCGATCGGTTCGCGCTCCGGTGAGATGACCGGCGTACCGACCGGCTTCACCGACTTCGACGCCCTGACCAACGGTCTGCACCCGGGCCAGATGATCGTCATTGCGGCGCGTCCGGCCATGGGTAAGTCCACGCTGGCCCTGGACTTCGCGCGGGCCGCGTCGATCAAGAACAACCTCCCGAGCGTGATCTTCTCCCTCGAAATGGGCCGCAACGAAATTGCGATGCGACTGTTGTCCGCCGAGGCGCGGGTGGCTCTGCACCACATGCGTTCCGGCACGATGACCGACGAGGACTGGACGCGGCTGGCCCGCCGGATGCCGGACGTCTCGGCCGCGCCGCTCTACATCGACGATTCGCCGAACCTGTCGATGATGGAGATCCGGGCGAAGTGCCGTCGGCTGAAGCAGCGGAACGACATCAAGCTGGTGATCATCGACTATCTGCAGCTGATGCAGTCCGGTGGCTCGAAGCGTGCCGAGAGCCGTCAGCAGGAGGTTTCGGACATGTCCCGAAACCTCAAGTTGCTGGCCAAGGAGCTGGAGCTCCCGGTCATCGCGCTGTCCCAGCTGAACCGTGGTCCGGAGCAGCGTACGGACAAGAAGCCGATGGTCTCCGATCTTCGTGAATCCGGCTCCATCGAGCAGGACGCCGACATGGTGATCCTGCTGCACCGCGAGGACGCGTACGAGAAGGAGTCCCCGCGGGCGGGCGAGGCGGACCTGATGGTGGCCAAGCACCGTAACGGTCCGACGGCGACGATCACTGTGGCATTCCAGGGCCACTACTCACGCTTCGTTGACATGGCGCAGACCTAGAGGATGTCTTTGTAGGTTTCCAGATTCCGTGGCCACTTTCCATCAGCGATGGCCGCTGCGTGGCCAATAGGACACGGGGATGGAAATCATGCCCCGTGGACGAGTAGTTCCCCTCTTCGTGTACAGGAACTCCCCAGTAGTCGTCTTCACGCCTTATCGGGGCAGGACCCCAGCGTTTGGCGGCTGACGGGCCGCCTCGGGAAACGCGGGGTAGGGGTGGTCCGATGGGTACAGCGGTGGCCGCGCCGGTACGACTGAGTGTCCGGCGTGGTGACGAGGCCGTGGTGGAGGACTTGGACTGGCCGTCGGTGCCGCTCGGGCTGCTGCGGGAGGCCCGGCCGTGGCGGACGTTCCGCTGGTACAAGGGGCAGCAGCACTATTCGGGCACGTACTGGTCGGCGACCGTGGGCGATCACGTGATCTACGAGTCGCGGCTGGAGCTGGGGCGGTTGCTGTTCGCCGACTTCGCTCCGGAGGTGCGGCACATCGTCGCCCAGCCCTTCCTACTCAAGGCCGCCCTGGACGGCAAGGTCCGTAAGCACATCCCGGACTATCTGCTGCTGACGGACGACGGTCCGGTGGTCGTGGACGTCAAGCCACGCCACCGGTTGCATAAGCCGGAGGTCGCCTTCACGTTCGCCTGGACGCGGGAGGCGGTCATGTCACGCGGGTGGCGGTACGAGGTGTGGAGTGAGCCGGATCCGCACGGGTTGGAAAACGTCCGGTTCCTGGCCGGCTACCGCCGCGCCTGGCTGTTCGACCCTGACCTGGTGGCGGCTTTGCAGGCCGTGGATCTGGACGGGATGTTGCTGGGCGATGCCTTCCGGCTGCTGCTCGAGCGTCCCTGGCCGCTAGTGAAGTCGGCGGTACTGCACCTGCTGTGGTCTGGGCATGTGATGACCGCGCTGGACCGGCCGCTGAGTGCGGGGCACGTGCTGCGGAGGGCCGCATGAGTGGGGCGGGGGCGAAACTGGGCGTCGGGACGCACTTCCGGCTGGACGGCGAGACGGTCGAAGTCATGGAGTTCGCCAGCATGGCCACGGGGATGGAGGTCATCCTCAAGGACGGACGCGACCGGCTGGCCCGGATGTCGCTGCGTGAGTTGCTGACTTCGGATCGCGCCGAGTTGATCCACGACGGATCGGGGCCGTCTTCCGCCGATGACGAGGACGTCGCGGCCGTGGTGCTGAACCGGCTGGCCAAGGAGGAGAAGAAGGAAGTCCTGGAGCGGGCCGAGCATGTCCGGGAGATGCTGACGGGCTACCGCTCCGGCAGCGAGGACCTTCCGCGGCCGGGCGAGCCACGGCCTCAGTACGCTCCTGGCCTGCCGCTGCAGGCCCGGTATGAGGCCAAGGCAGCGGAACTGGGGGTGTCCGCCCGGTCGACACGCCGGTGGGCACAGGCCTTCCGCGAGCACGGCGAGGCTGGTCTCGTGCCGAGGGCGGCTCGGGCGGACGGCGGGCTGAGCAATGCTGATCCGCGCTGGGTCGAGGCCGCGGAAGAGGTGCTGAGCGAGTACGAGGAAGAGTCGCGGCCCTCAGTGAAGGTGGTGCTCGAAGAAGTCGAGGCCCGTGTCAAAACTAAATTCAAGCTGGTCAAGGTGCCGGTGCCACCGCAGACAACGGCCTACCGGTGGATGCAAGAACTGGAGCGACGTCATCCGACGTTCCGGCTGAGCACGCAGCGCAACCGCGACATCGCCGACCGCCCACGGGGCGTCTACGGGAAACTGAGGCCCACGCGGCCGGGCGAGTACGTGCTGATGGACACCACGCGGTTGGACGTGTTCGCGCTCGACCCGGTGACGCTGCGGTGGATGCAGGCGGAGCTGACCGTCGCCATGGACTGGTACACCCGCTGCATCATCGGTCTGCGGGTGACTCCAGTGTCGACGAAGGCCATCGACGCGGCGGCCGTGCTCTACCAGGCATACCGTCCCCAGCCGGTGCCGGAGAGCTGGCCGAGGGAGGCGGCCTGGCCCGAGCACGGCATTCCGCGCGGGGTGCTGGTGGAGGCTGAGGCCGTGCATGGGCCCGTCACTGGGGTCTGGGGGCCGAAGGTGGTTCCGGAGACGTTGATCGTCGATCACGGCAAGATCTATCTGTCGGCGCATCTGACCAGCGTCTGTCGCAGGATGGGGATCTCGGTGCAGCCGGCGAGGCTGCGCACGGGCCGGGACAAGGGTCCGGTCGAGCGGTTCTTCCGGACCCTGCGGGAAGACCTGCTACAGAGGCTGCCTGGCTACAAGGGACCCAATATCCACTCGCGTGGCTTGAATCCGGAGAAGGATGCCTTCTTCTTCCACCACGAGCTTGAGGCGACCATCCGGGAGTGGGTCGCGGTGGACTATCACCGCACGCCACATGAGGGATTGCTCGACCCTCACTTGCCGAAGGTGGAGCTGTCTCCGGCGAGGATGTTCGAGCACGGTCTCGCGCGGGCGGGCTACATCGAGGTGCCCCGCGACCCGCACCTGGCTTACGAGTTCCTCGACGTCACGATGCGCACGGTCCAGCACTACGGCGTCGAAATCAACGGACGCCGCTACAACGGCGGCTGCCTCGACGGGCTCCGGGACATGGGCGGCTCCGACATCGACCTGGACAAGCGGCGGCTGGAGTTCTTCGCTGATCCCGACGACGCCACCCGGATCTACTTCCGGGACCACGACCGCGTCTGGCACACCCTTGAGTGGGAGCACGCGCCCAGCCTGGACATGCCGCTGAGCGAGGAAGCGCTGCAGTTCGCCCGACGCCTAGCGGCGAAGGAGTACACCTATCCCGACGACCGGCTTGCCATCGCCCTGCTGCTGAAGCGGTGGAACCTCGGCCTGGGTACTTCCCTGGTCGAACGGCGGATGGCCCTGCGGCTCTCCCGCGAACAGGCCGCCTTGGATCTTCCGGAGCCGCGAGCCGGCGCCGTCAGTTCGCTGCCGTCGGTCGCCCGCGTGCTGTCCCTGCCCGCCCAGTCCGAGCCTCCGGCAGCCGAAGCCGCCCCAGTGGTGGAAGAGGGCGATGACGACGGGGACAGCCTCGAAGAACTGGACGAGGAAATCGACTTCTACGCAACCGCCTTGAAGGACATCGATGGCTGACCGGAAGCGTTCCGAGGATGATCTACAGGCCAAACTCGATCACCTCACGCTGTCCCGCAAAGAAGGCTTCCGGCGCCTGGTGGACGCTCCGTCGCGGCCCCGCCCCGAACACCTCACCCGCCGTCAGTTGTCTCTTCTGGGGGAGGAAGGCCGTGCTGACTACGACCGGCGCCGCCGCAAATGGCACGCGAACCTCGGGCCCCTGCGCACCCCGCAGATGGAAGCCCTGCACGAAGACCTTTGGGACATCATCGACAGCAACGAGCAGGACAGCGACAAGGTCAAAGGCAGCATCGCCATTGACGCCTTCCCCGGCCTGGGCAAGACCACGGCCGCCCTCGCCTTCGCTAAACGGCTCCACCGGCGTGTGATCGAGGAGGAGGGCGAGTACACCGATCAGGGGCATGAGCGGTGGCCGGTCTGTCGAGTGGGCCTGACCAGCAACACCAGCATGCGCGACTTCAACCGGGCGATCCTGGAGTTCTTCGCTCACCCCGGACGCTTCCGCGGCACCGCCACCGACTTCGGCTTCCGCGCGCTCGACTGCGTCCTCTCCTGCGAAACGACGCTCCTGATCGTCGATGACCTGCACTTCCTGCGCTGGAGGAATCGGACCGGAATCGAGGTGAGCAATCACTTCAAGTACATCGCCAACGAGTTCCCCGTGACCCTGCTCATGATCGGCGTCGGACTGCAGGCGCGGGGCTTGTTCGACGAGGGCGACAGCTACGAAGACGCCGTACTTGCCCAGACGGGACGCCGCACCACCCGGCTGGGCATGAAGCCGTTCACCATCGACACTGAGGAAGGACGCACAGAGTGGCGTAACACCCTCCTCGCGATCGAGGAACGGGTCGTCCTGGCGGACAAGTACCCCGGCATGATCGCGGATGATCTGTCCGACGAGCTCTTCGCCCGCAGCACCGGACACATAGGCTCCCTCATGACACTGGTCAACCGTGCCTGTCAGAGAGCCGTACGCACCGGGGCAGAGCGGATCGACCTCGACCTGCTGTCGAAGGTCAAGAACGACGCCGCCTCCGAGAAAGGACGCGAAGAACTTCGACAGGCATTTGCCGCCGGGCGGCTGGTCAGCAAGCCCAAGAAGAAGGCAGCGTGAGCACCCTCCGATCCCTGCCGATCACGGTCCCGCCGTTGCCCGGTGAGGCGCTGGACTCGTGGTTCGAGGTGATCGCCCATCGATTGCGGACACCCTTGAGCGACCTGCTGCCAGCTCTTGGCCTGGCCCGACGGGTCGAAGCGGGCGACTGCCACCGCGACATCCCAGCCCGCTGGGCGATCCTGCTCCGTGACAACGAAGCCGCCGGCATCTCTCACGCCACCGGCGTGAACCCCCAGGTTCTGCACGCGATGACGCTCGCACACTTCGACGGCCGAGCACTCAAGATCAAACGGGAAACGAGGCAGGTCAGCCGATGGCACCACTGGGGACGCCAGGCCGGATCACGCTTTTGTCCGGACTGCCTGGCCGAGACGAAGGGCCGGTGGAAGCTGAGCTGGCGGCTGGGCTGGATGTTCGCCTGCCTCGATCACAACCGCTTGCTCGCCGACGCGTGCTCCCAGTGCGATCAAATGCCTTGGAAACGGCTGCATCAGCAGCGCTATGTCCCGGAGCCGGGAACATGCGCCTTCCCAGGCCAGCGCGGAGAACCCGGCAGAAGGCACCAACGCTGCGGCTACCGACTCTCCGAGGTCGCAAGCATCGAGCTTGGGCCCGGGCACACGCTGCTGACGGCACAGAAGCTGCTGACGGAGATCGCGGAGAACGATTCAGCAGAGTTCGGCATCTACGCGAGCACTCCACAGAGAATCTCCGCATTGGAAGCTCTGGCTGATCTTCGTGCCCTTTCCTCCCGGCTCCTGACCGACGCCACGGACAGCGGTCTGGTCATAATCCTGCCGCACGACACGCACGAGATCTATGAAGGAGTGAAGGGATCCCTTCCCGAAGCCGTGGGCGCCGTTCCCGCCAGGCGCAGTCTGACCGCACCCGTCCAGGCCATCGGGATTGCCGCTGCCCTCCAAGTCCTCGGGCAGTCCGATTTCCATGCAGCCGGCCGCGAGCTTCGGCACCTCGTCGCGGCTGCAGACCCCTCAGAGACGCTCAAGCGCCTGACGGGCTTCCACAGGATGCACGGCATCACTCCGCTGCTGAGCGCCGTCCAGCTGACAGCTCAGGAACCGATGCTGCGACCGAGTGATCAGCTTCGCTACCGGCTTCCGGCTTTCCTCCCCTCCAGGCCATCCCCTCGCGGAGGCTTGGCGGACCAGCGCGTTCACAAGATTCCCTCGTGCTTCTGGCCTGGTTTGTCCGTCCTGTTGTCGCCGCCGCAAGGCGCATACACCCGGACATTCCGTCCTTGCCTGTCCGCTTCCCTGGCTTTGGTGGGCACACGGGACGACCTCAGAGTGATCACACGGCGTCTCGGCGGCGTGACCACCCGGCAGATGACCTCGAAAATCCTGCAGCTCTTGCATGATCAGGGGCTCTGGTCGGTCGTCAACACGGCACTGGTGCGGCTGGCGGACTACCTCGACGCACACGAAGTGCCCATCGATTACCAGCGCCGCCGCATGCTGGACTACACCGATCTACTTCCTGAGGCCCGATGGCGCCAGATCTGCGACGAAGACGGCGTCCAACCCGGCCAGGGACGCCGTCTCACCGTCGCGCGAAGCACACTCTTCGAGCAGATGAGCGGACTCCCAGCCCACCTCGCCCCCGCCCACTTCGCGATCACCCGCGCGATGGACCGCCCGCACGTGAACTACTTCGCCGCGTTCCTGACACCTGAAGTCAGAGACGGCCTGCACCGCGCTGGAGCCGACTTCCTCGCACAGAACGGCATCGAGGGTGAACCCTTGGCCTGGGAACCACCAACGGTGATTGCCGAGGGCCTGGAAACGGCAGGTCATGACCTGGAGAAGATCGACATCGGCCATCTTCACCACATGATCCGTTCGCCGTCCATGACGACGGAGCAGGCTGCCCGCGAACTCGGCACGTCGCATGAAGCTGTCCGAGTTCTGCTGCACCGATCTCCCGCACCGGCCCAGCCGAGGCCACGAAGTCGCCGACGGAACGACGGCGAGGCCATGCGAATCGCGAAACAGGCCTTCCCGCCGGACGAGTTCCGGCGGCTCTACTACACGGAACGTCTCGGCCTCCGCCAGATCGCGGACCTCGCCGGCGTCAGCCGCAACGTTACGAGGCGTCTCGCCGAGCAGTACGGCATCGAGGTCCGCGAGCCCAACGCAACAGGACCGCGCAAGGGCTACGTCGACGGAGCATGGCTCCGCGAGCAGTACTTGGTCCGTGGCCGACCCCTGGCAGACCTTGGCCGTGAGAGAGGCCTCAGCCCCACAACGATGACCCGATGGGCCAAGCTGCACGGAATCCCCGTGACCAAGGTGAACGGGCATACCCGTCCCGAACTCGCGCAGTTGGCGGCTCAGGCCAGAGAGGCACCGGAAATCCTCCGTCCCGCCTTCACGGGGCCCGGCGCATGGGACCGCCTCCACGAGCTCGCCGCAGTGTCACGCTATCGGACACTCAAGGAAGCCGCCGCAGCACTCGGAACCCACCACACGGCCCTGATCACGAGAATTGGAAGACTGCGTCGCGAGATCGGACACCCACTCCTCACCCGTGCAACCACGGCTTCACCGATGAAACTGACCCCGATGGGCGAAGCTGTGGTCGCAGCGATCCACGCGGCCACGGCGCTGGGCACTGCGGATGTCTGACCCGTTCTGAACGCGTGATCCACGATGGCCAGGCTTGATCCTCTTTACTTTCGGAGGTATTTGTGGCCCTGATGCTGGCCGCTCCGGAAGAAGCTCGTCCCTGGCTGGACGAAGAAACAGACGCCGACCGGCCGATCTATGGCTGCACGCTCTTGGAAAGGTACATTGACGACACGCCATAGCCATTGCGTTGATACATGGCAATTGCCGCCTCATTGTCTCCGACGACGTTCAAATTGAGCGACGTCCTGCCCTCGCGGGCAACGAGCTCCTCGGCGGCGGCGAGGATGGCGGATCCGTATCCGTGGCGCCGGAACGGCGCGAAGACGTTGATGTCGTACAGCCAGGCTGAACTGTTGGTGCCCGCAGCCTGGCGCGGATCCGGGCCAATCCATGCGTTCCCCACGACCTCGCCTGACCCGTTCTCCGCCACCACGAGATGGTGACCATTCGTGTCGAGCCCGTCCGGGAGGAACTGGATGGTGCCCTGCCGGACCCGCTCTCGAGCCAGCTCTTGGGGCATGATCTTGCCGAGTTCACGGACCGTCTCAGCTTCACGATGCTCAGTCGCCACGTCGTACTCCGACGACGTCATCTTCCGCAAGGTCACCTTCTGCGCGTCCATGCCACCATCCTCAACTGGTCACTGGTAACAGCGATACCGAGTTTCCAGATTCGACACGCAACCTGGTCCCACCGCTGATATTCGCTTGAACAACATCGCCGCGCGGGCCAACGTCGCCTGACACCTGACGAAGGCAGAGAAGATGATCACGCAGTCCCACCCCGTCGACCACGAACTCATCGAGGCCGCGGCACACGTTGCTCGCACTCGCTGCCGGGGCGACAACCACACCATGGCAGCCGCAGCCCGCACCCGGGACGGCCGGATCATCACCGCGGTGAACGCCTACCACTTCACCGGAGGACCCTGCGCAGAGCTGGTCCTCATCGGCGCGGCAGCCGCCCAGGGCGCCTACGAGTTGGACACAATCGTCGCCGTGGGCGACCGCGACCGAGGGGTCGTTCCCCCCTGCGGCCGGTGCCGGCAGGTCCTTCTTGACTACTTCCCCGCCCTCAAGGTCATCGTTGGCAAGGGCGATCGCATCCGAACCGTGGATATCACCGACTTGCTACCCGAAAGCTACGTCTGGGCCGACCATCAACTCGAGGCCGAGTGAACCGCGCTCCTCACCATGGGCTGACACATCCAGTCGGCAACAGGGCGAACGCTGCCTGATGATGCGGCACTAAGCACCGCAGACGCCTCCGGGCTCGCGCGCCGAGGAAAATGACACGCACCATGGGAATTCGGCACGGACACGATGCTGGAACGGTGCGTAAAGCCGCAGGTCGCAAGAACTGACGGTGAATCAGGTAATGGGAACCTACAGTCTTTGTAGGGTCTCAAATTTCGCGGCAGAATCTCAGCTCCGATGGCACATCGGTGGCACTTATGCCGTCTTTCTGAGACTTGCTGGTTGTCCCGTCGCATCGTAAGTGGCAGATTCGCAGGGCTTCGCAGTCCGATCTTGCGGATCCTCACCCGTTCCGTAGCGGGACCAGACGGCAAGGTCCCCGCCGGGCAACGAGACGAAGCGCCATCCTCGGGGTTCGGTGATCTGCCAGGCTTCGAACGATGCGTTGGGCGAACGGTTCAGATGCGTGCCGCCGGCGAACACCATCCGCAGGGCACCGGACTTGAACGCAACCGCGGAGAGGACTTTTGTCCCGAACAGTGGAAGAACCCCAGCCACGTCCTGGGCCTCCGACGTCAACAGCACACCGGGATCAGCGCGCAGTGACCCTGCCGAGAGCCGAGCCGGTGCTTCCGGCGATACGTCCCACCCTGCCTCCAGGACGAGAGTCAGACGAACGTCGATGCTGATCCTCACGACACTCAGGCCATGGAGGTTCAGGACCCACCGGTCCTCGTACTCGACCGGATCCACTTCAGTACTCATCACCACACCGTGATCCACTCCAGCGCAGACGCCGAGGAGCACTTCACCATCGAGCCCGGCTCCGAGCTCGCCCGGCGAGCAAGCGACAAGCCCGGCTTCATGGCCCCGCCGCGGGCCGTGAGTACGGCCGTCGCGGTGATCATCGCCCTGCATGTTCTCGAACAACACGATGTCCACCGGGCCGGCGAGAGGATGCGGGGCCCTGCTGGAGGCCATGCGCGAGAAGCTCTGGCAGATCAGCGCCACCAGCATCGACAGCTGGGGACGAGGCCTGACCCCAGAGAAAGCAACTCGGGTGAAACATCCTGCTGCCCCCACCGCATCTAAATGGTGTAGGCGACGAGGCAAGGGGGGCGGATGAGACGGTCCCAGGAGAGCGCCTTCCGGGAGTTCGCGGCGGCCCGCATGGGGCATCTCTTCCGTTCGGCGTGCCTGTTGACCAGCGGCGACACCTATCTCGCCGAGGATCTGGTGCAGGAGACGCTGGGGCGGATGTATGTGGTGTGGGGTAGGTCGTCGAAGCTCGGCAATCCGGCGGCGTACGCGCAGACCGTTCTTGTGCGAGTCTTTCTGGCGCACCAGCGGCGGCGTTCGGCGGGAGAGCGGCCGAGCGACGAGATTCCCGAGGTCACGGCCGCGCAGGGTGATGCCTCGCTGCGGCTCATGCTCCTGGACGCGCTACGGAAGCTGCCGGCAAAGGACCGGGCGGTGGTCGTGCTGCGGTACTGGGAGGACCGGTCCGTCACGGAGACTGCGGACGTCCTCAACGTCAGCTCCGCAGCCGTACGCACCCGCAGCACCCGTGCACTCGCCCGGCTGAGGGTGCAACTGGGCGACAGTATCGGAGAGTTCGTCGCGCACTGATCAGCCCGACTGACTATGACGAGAAATGGTGGTGGTTTGGCATGTCTGGAACGCAGGAAGACCTGGACGCCTTCGAAGCCGGGCTCGGTGACGCGCTACGCCGCACCGGGGAGGTCTTCATCGTGGAGGGGCGCCCGCTGGTGGACGGCGGCGTCGTGCGCGGCAGGCGGAGGTTGCGGCGCAGGCGGGTCGCGGCCGTGACCGGCAGCGTCGCGGCGCTCGCCGTCGTGGGGTTCGGGACGTCGTACACCACAGGGGCGTTCGGCGGCGGCGCGGGGCACGGCGGGGCGGGCGTGGCCGCGCAGCCGAAGGTGCAGGAGACCGGCCCTTCGACGAAGTCGTCGCCCGGCAAGGGGCCGCAGCTCTCGGCGCAGCAGGTGATCGAGAGGTTGGAGGGACTGCTGCCGGAGGGGAAGATCAGCGGGCGGGCAGGGCGCGGTACGGCCGACCGGTTCGGGCCATCGGCGCACCTCGTCTTCGACGATGGCGAGGGTAAAGCTGCGATCGGCGTGAGCGTCGGCGCCATCGACCCGGACGGCACGGAGGCGGAACAGCAGCTCGAATGCCCCGACAAGACCTTCGTGCTGCACGACTCCTGCCGGAATGAGACGCTTGCCGATGGTTCGCGCCTGATGGTGTTGCGCGGGTACGAATACCCTGACAAGCGCATGGACACCAAGTGGTGGCACGCCTATCTCGTGGCCCCCGACGGATACACGGTCGATGCCAGCGAGTGGAACGCGCCCGCAGAGAAGGGCGCCGCCGTTTCAAGGGCCGAGCCCCCGCTCACTGTTGGGCAGTTGAAGGGACTCGTCACCTCCGATGAGTGGCGGCCCGTGATGAACGCCCTGGGAAAGGCGGCCCCGGAGCCGGTACGGCAGCCGTCGGCGCAGGGGCAGGACGGCCAGGCGATCCTGAGAAAGCTCAAGTCGCTGCTGCCCGTGTCCGCGAAGGTGGCCTCCGGGCGCGGTGACGACGGATATGCATATGTCGTCGTGAATGACGGCAAGGGCGCGAGCCTGGTGCAGATCAACGTGCAGCCGAACATGTCAGACGTGGAGGGGGAGCTGTTCGAGGCCGGGGCGGAGGTGCTGCCGGACGGGACAAAGGTCGTCACACGTCAGGGCCGGGGCGAGAAGGGCGGCGCGGGCGTGGTGATGTGGACCGCCGACACCATCCGTACGGACGGCCTCCGGGTCGTGGTGTCCGCGTTCAACTCCGGTTCTCAGAACGCGAAGGCCACACGACAGACACCCGCACTGACCATGCAGCAGCTGAAGACGATCGCCACGAGCGGGAAGTGGGCCGGAAAGTAGGGTTGACCGATGACGGCCCGGTGGGTCGTGGACGTCAAGCCGTGTCACCGGCTGGAGCGGCCGGAGATCGCGTTCACGTTCCCGTGGATTCGGGAGGCACTCGAACCCGCGGCTGACACTGCACCTGCTGTGGTCCGGACACGTGACTACGGAATTGGGCGAGCCGCTCAGTGCAGGGCACGTGAGGTCGTGGAGTTTGCAAGCCTGGTGACGGGCATGGAGGTCATCCTCAGGGACGCGCGTGACCGGCTGGTGCGGATGTCAGTACGTGAACTGCTCACCTCTGAGCGAGCTGTACGGACTCACCGCGGAGCTGCCTGTTTCGGAGTGGGTAGGCCACGATCCGGAGCAGCTGGCCCAGGAGGAGTTCGACGAAGTCCGGGACGTTGCTCGACAAAGCATCACAGCCCGACTTCGTTGATCCATCAGCCATCCGAGGCCCCCGCCATCATCTCGACATGGCCTCAGCCCTTCCCCGTACCGTCCGAGCCGTGGACACCGATCAGCTCCTCCGGCCGTCGATCAGGGCGAGGTCGGCCCAGCCGCGCCCGATCCGCGCGCGGCGGCCCTGCGCGCGGATCACCTCGAGGGCGGCCGGGCGATGTCCGTCGATGCGCGCATGGGCATGCTGCCGAAGCCCACATACACCGGTGGTGTGCCCCGGCGTCCAGGAACGCCACCAGCTCGGCCGGGAGCAGGCGTCCGTCTGCCTGACGTCAGGAGCTCGTGAGGATGACGAGTTGCTGGGTCGCTCGGGTCATCGCGACATAGCGGTCGACCGCTCCTTCGATGCCTTTGCCGAACGCCTCTGGGTCGATGAGAACGACCAGGTCGAACTCGAGCCCCTTCGACAGCTCCGGGGTCAGCGACCGGACGCGGGATGTCGTCCGGAATGTGGGATCGCCGATCACGCAGGCGATCCCGTCGGCATGTGCGGCGAGCCAGGTGTCGAGGACCGAGCTCAGATCCGAAGCAGGTCCGTGTACGACGGGGACGTCGCTGCTGCGGATGGAGGTCGGCACGTTGGCGTCCGGGAGCACGGCCCGGATGACCGGCTCGGCCTCCGCCATGATTTCTTTCGGCGTCCGGTAGTTGATGCTCAGGGAAGCCAGGTTGATCCGGTCGAGCCCGATCCGCTCGAGCCGTTCCTGCCACGACTCCGTGAACCCGTGCCTGGCCTGGGCGCGATCCCCGACGATGGTGAAGCTCCGGGACGGGCACCGGAGCAGCAGCATCTGCCACTCTGCGTCGGTCAGTTCCTGAGCCTCGTCCACGACGATGTGCGCGAACGGGCCGGCGAGCAGGTCAGGTTCGGTGCCGGGCAGTGCGGCCTCGTCGACCAGGGTGTCCTGTATATCCTTTCCGCGTAGCATGGTCACCGCACCTTCACCGTCGTCATCGGCCTCAAGCAGGGCGTCGACGACCTTGGCCATGTGCTCGCGTTCGGCGGCGACAGAGGCGTTGTGCCGACGCTTACGCCGCGACGCTTCCGGGTCGCCGAGCCGCTGCCGTGCTGCGTCCAGGAGCGGCAGGTCGGACACCGTCCAGGCCTGGGCGTCTCCGCGCTGCAGCTGCGACACGTCCTCGGGGCTGAGCCAGGGAGCGCACTTCCGCAGGTAGGCGGGTACCGACCACAGGTCTCCGACGAGGTCATCCGCTTCGAGCAGCGGCCACGCGCGGTTGAAGGTCGTGAGCAGCTCCCTGTTCCGCAGCAGCGACTTGCGAAGCAGGTCGGCCGAGACGTCGCCGTCGTGCCTGTCCACCAGGATCGTGAGCAGCTCCTCCCAGATCTGGTCGCGCGCCTCGTTGTGCGGAGTACCGGGTTCTGCCGCTCCGAACGCCACGGCCCAATCGTTGGCGTCCAGCTGGATGTCGGACCAGTGGGTCGTGATCGTCATCGCCTTGGTGGGCGGCTCCTCGTAGAACCCGACGGCCGTCTCGATCGCCTTCACCAGGTTCGCGGACGACTTCAGGAGGGCCACGTTCGGGTCGGCCTCGATCGCTGCTGCGGCTCCCTCGGCGACGAGGTCCCGCAGGGTGCAGGTCTGCACGCCCTCCTCTCCGAGGCTGGGGAGGACGTCGGCGACGTAGCCCAGGTAGGGCTGGTGCGGACCGACGAACAGCACGCCGCCCCGGCGGTGACCGAGGCGAGGGTCGGAGTAGAGGAGGTAGGCGGAGCGGTGCAGAGCGACGACGGTCTTCCCCGTACCCGGACCGCCGTCGACGACGAGAGCACCACGGGATCCCGCGCGGATGATGGCGTCCTGGTCGGCCTGGATGGTGCCGAGCACGTCTCGCATCCGGGTCGACCGGTTGCTGCCCAGGCTGGCGATGAAGGCGGACTGGTCGTCGAGCGCGGCGTGCCCGGCAAACCCGTCCGAGGTGAACACCTCGTCCCAGTAGTCGCTGATCCGGCCGCGGGTCCAGCGATACCTGCGGCGGCTTGCCAGACCCATCGGGTTGGCGTGGGTGGCTCCGAAGAACGGCTCGACCGCGGGGGAGCGCCAGTCGAGCAGCAGCCGACGACCCGCGCTGTCCGTAAGGCCGAGTCGTCCGACATACACGGGCTCGGGGTCGTCTGCGCTGACCATGTGTCCGAGGCACAGGTCCAAACCGAAGCGGCGCAGTGCGCGGAGGCGAACGGTCAGCCGGTGGACCTCCGCATCCCGGTCCATCGCCTGCCGGCCGATGCCGCCGGGTGCCTTGCGCTCGGCGTCGAGGCGGTAGGTCAGCTCGGTGATCGACTGCTCGAGGCACTCCGCGATGGCTGCGAAGTGCTGCTCATCGCCGGCGATCAGCGTCGGGTCGGCCTTGGGGGAGAGGTGGTCGGGAAGGTCGAACGCGCTGGTGGTCAGGGGGTTCACTCATCAGCTCCGATCTGAGGCCGCTTGCAACCATTGCGAGCGGCAAGGCGTCTGTCTGGACCGGCGTGACGAACCTGGTGGGACGAGCAACGCTCCGTCGGACGTGGACCCCGTGGCCGTTGTCGGTTCAGGTCGCCAGGGTGCGCAGGTTCCCGTGTCTGGGGCCTGGCTCGATGATCCGGTGTGGTTCACGCGGACACGGGCGGCCTTTCTCGACCGGCCGAGTCGAGCAGCAGCTTCGCGGCCACCGTTGCCCCGTCGGTGCGGATCGTGCCGGCCACGGCCGTCGCTCGTGCCCGGGTCTCGGGGGTCAGGGCCGTCTGGAGCGTGGCCGACAGGGACTCGAAGGTCGGAGTCGGCCCGTCGTGTGCCACGCCGATGCCCAGGTCGGCCACCCGGCCGGCCCAGTACGGCTGGTCCACCATCTGAGGTACCACTACCTGGGGCGCGCCGGCCCGGGTGGCCGTCGTCGTGGTGCCTGCGCCGCCGTGGTGCACGACGGCGGCCACCCGGCCGAACAGTGCCTGCTGGTTGACCTCGCCGACGGTGAAGCAGTCGTCCTGGCCGTCGATCAGGGCGAGGTCGGCCCAGCCGCGCCCGATCAGCGCGCGGCGGCCCTGCGCGCGGATCGCCTCGACGGCCGCCCGGGCGATGTCCGTCGATGCGCGCATGGGCATGCTGCCGAAGCCCACGTACACCGGTGGTGTACCGGCGTCCAGGAACGCCACCAGTTCGGCCGGGAGCGGGCGTTCGTCCGGCAGGATCCACGTGCCGGTCTGTACGACGTCGAGGCCCGGCGTCTCCTGCCACGGGTCCAGGACCGGGTCCGTCGCCAGCCACGGCTGGTCGCCGATGACGTAGTCGCGGACGTCGTCCACTGGTGGCAGGCCGATCGACGCCCGGTTCGTATTGAGCGCCTCACCGAACAGCGCGTTGATGCTCTGGGCATCCAGGTCCCACAGAACCCGGTTGTCGGTCACCTCCGGCGGGAACGGCCGGCCCGGATACGCCAGCGGCGCGTGGTGCGGCGACGGCAGGGTGAGCTGCTGGAAGGTCACGGACACGGAACGGATGCCCAGTTTCTCTGCCACCGACCGTGCGCCGGCCGCGGCCGGCAGCGCGCCGGTCGCCACCAACGCATCGCATCCCTCGGCCGCCGCGGTGACCGCGTCGAACTGGCTGGCGATCAACTCGGCCGCGCGCCCGGGCAGGGATGACGACGGCGCCGCCGCAGTCATCAGCGCGCGTGCCGACTGGCCGACCGGCACGAGCGGCACGCCAACACCGGCCAGCAGCTCCGCGAACTCCTTGTCCGGCGGCGCGCACACCCGCACCTCCGCGCCGAGTGCCCGCAACCGCACCGCGAGGCCCACCATCGGTTCGACGTCCCCGCGCGACCCATACGTCGACAACAGCATCCGCACTTCGCGACTCCCATGTCCTCAAGTTCTGGCTTCGGTCGGCGATTTTGCGGCACGACCCTGGTCTTGCCGCAAGCCCCCCGGTGCGCTATACGTTGAGAGTGGAAAGGAGCGGGTACTCCCCTTTCCTTATTTTGTCGTCCGCTGCGGACGGACCACCTCCTCGCGAAGCGGCGGCGCGCCGCGTACGGCGGTACCGTCGGCCCAGGAGGATCTCCGCATGGGCCCACGGATGCAGCCGCGGAACGAGAAGTTCTTCACCCTCTTCAGCAAGGCCGGCTCGAACATCGTCGAGAGCGCTGCCCTTCTCAGGGAGTTCGTCGCCGCGCCGCACGAGCACTGGGCGGAGCCCGGCAAACGCCGGTGATCCTCGGCGGCGGTAAGGCGATCTTCCCCGGCGGCGGCGCGCTGCGCCCGCTGGATCTGGTCTCCACGGTCACCAGCGGCACGGGGATACACGTCTGCACCTGTCGGCCGGTCACCGAGGGGTAGTCGGGCGGTGGGGCGCCGGGGCCGTGCGCCGGGCCGACCCTGGTGGCCTTACGGTTCCGGCGCTTGCAGGTTCGCCTCGTTCGACCCGTCCGTCGACGCGGCGGTCATCCGCCGGTTGCGCCGCTGCCGGCGCCGAGGTCCTGGGCGCAGGACACGGCCGCCCCGGTGGTGCGCAGCGTCATGTCGGCCCATTCCCGGCCGGCTCCTGGTCGAAGCACTCCGGGGCCGTCGGCCGGTGCCCGAGCGCGACGGGGCGGGGCCTTCTCGACTTCGCGGGACGCCTTCCGGGGAGCGGGCCCGCTGGACCGACAGCCACGCGGTCAATCGTTCTTTGTCCGCCCGTGCCGCAGGTCGGAACCCATGCCGACCGGACGTGCCACGGTGGGTTCGGCAGCTGATGAACGCCGTTGCTGCGGACCCTGGCGATGGATACGGTTGCCGGGTCGTCCCGAGCGCGGAGCGACGTCATCGACAGGAGGTGTGCAGCACATGCGCAGGAGCCGTCAGCACCCGAACTCGTGCACTGCCATGCCACCACTCATGACGGAGACATCTTGTCGATTCGCATCACCCCGCTGACCGACCCCGACCCCGGCCCGGCCGCCCACCGCCTGGCGTGGCTCGCATCCGGTCCCACCGGAGCTCCGACCGGATCAGCCTTTCTGCGTCTTGTCACGACCACCGGTCAGGATCACCTGGCCGAGCTCGAACTCGCCGTCCATCCGACCGAGAGGCGGAACGGTATCGGCTCACAGCTACTGGAAGCGGCTGTGACCACTGCTCGAGCCGAGGGCCGGAGCTGCGTCACCGCTCAGGTAGACGCGGGTTCACCCGGTGACTTGTTCCTTTCGGCACGGGGCTTTCGCAAGGTCCTGACCCTGACCTTCGCCCGGCTCGCGTTGGCGCGGGCGGACCTCGCCGCTCTCACCGAGATCATCGGGGAGCCGCACCCCGGCTATCGGCTGGCGTCATGGACTGGAACCGTCCCCGATGAGCTCGCCGAGACTTTCGCGGCTTCGCGGCGGGCCATGGACGACATGCCGATGGACGACACCGATTACGGCACGGTGAGCTGGGACGTGGACCGGGTCCGAGCAGTGGCACAGGTCATCGAGAAGCGCGGCGACCTTCTGTACACGGTCGCCGCCATCGACCTGTCGAACGGCACGATCGCCGGTTTCACCGAGCTGGTCGTCCCCGGCGCCGGCAGGGGTGACGGCCAGCACTACGGCACCGGTGTCCTGCCCGAGCACCGCGGACATGGCCTCGGCCGATGGATGAAGGCTGAGGCAATCCGGCAGGCCGTCGAGTGCCACCCGGATCTCGGCGGTCTGCTGACGGACACGGCCGACAGCAACCGGCCCATGCGCGCGATCAACGACGCGTTCGGATATCTGCCGACCTATAAATCGCTTCTGTACCAGCTCGATCTGTAGACGCGATGCCGCAGGGCCGGGGTTGCTCTCTCGCCCGGACAGGGCTGCCCCGGCCATGCGTTGCCCTCCCCGAGCGGGTCACCCCGCAGGGATGATGCGGGTGACGACCGTCTCCACAAGCCGGTCCAGGACGGCATCGGTGTGGGGAGCGTCGACGGCCTCGCTCCCGGTGAGCACGTCGGGCAGTGTGAGGTGCTCCAGCAGCAGGCCCGTCATGGCGAGATACAGCACGAGGACGGCGTCGGCATCGCCCGGCAGCCCCGCTTCCCGGTGGAAGCGGACGCTCTCGTCCAGATTGGCGCGGAAGGTGCGGTTGAGCCGGTCGCGGAGGGCGGGGCGCCGGGTGGCCTCCAGGCGCAGTTCGAGCATGGCGAGGTAGCTGGTGCGATCGGCGGCCATGCGCTGCACCAGCCATCGCATGAGTTCGGTGACCAGCTCGCGCGAGGGAGCCGGACGCATTGCCTCCTCGACTCCGACCGGGTCCGGTGTCATCCGGTCGGTGATCCGGGCGCAGGCTTGCATGAACAGGTCGTCCCGGTTGGCGAAGTAGTTGGACGCCGTCCCGACCGGTACGCCTGCACGTGTGTCGACCGCGCGGAAGGTGAGCCCTCGCGCACCTTCGTGCGCCAGCACTTCGATGGCGGCATCGACAAGTGCCGTTCTGCGCTCCGGGTTCCTGGCCATGTGTGTCTCCTCTTCCTTCGGTCCCTCTGCGGAAAGGGCTTGCGCAACCACTACATATGAAGCACTATAAATGAAGTGGTTCATATGTCCGAGCCAACGCCACATTGAACGGGGATCTTGTGCGAAAGCTGACCTACTTCATTGCCTGCTCCATCGACGGCTTCATCGGCGACCCGAGCGGTGATGCGTCGTCCATGTACCGGTTCGTGGATGAGGAGTTCCTCGACTACCTCAAGTCCCAGTATCCGGAGACGGTTTCGACCGCAGGCCGCAGGCAGCTGGGATTTCACGGCGTCAGGAATCAGAAGTTCGACACCGTGATCCAGGGAAGGGCCAGCTACCAACTGGCCCTGGACGTCAACATCACCAGTCCGTATGCCCAACTGCGCGAGTTCGTGGCATCCCGGACCATGAAGGAGTCGCCGGATCCGAACGTCGAACTCGTCTCCGGCGACGTGGTCGGCAGGGTGCGGGAACTCAAGGCGGAGGACAGCGGCCTCGGGATCTGGCTCTGCGGTGGCTCACAGCTCGCCGGGGAACTGCTCGACGAGATCGACGAGCTCGTGATCAAGACGTATCCGCTCGTCTACGGCTCGGGTATGCCGATGTTCGGATCGGATTTTGCGGCCACGGAGTTCATGTTGGATTCGGTGGCCGTCTTCGACAGCGGAGTACTGGTCAGGACGTACAGCCGCAAGCGCTGACCCCCAGGCCCGCGGGCCGCGAAATCGGGTCGCCGACGAGTCGATGTGCCGGTACTTGTTGACCATGACCTATTCCTCAGAAGAGTTGCTTCCCGGTACGCAGCGGGCGCTGCTGCACCGCATCGCCTCCGCACAGGTCGAAGGCCGTACGCCCTCGCTCGTCGCTGCGGTGCAGCGCCAGGGCCGGATCGTCTGGAACGGATCGCGCAGTTGCGTCGACGGCCACGCCCCCGACTCCGATACGCAGTTCAGGATCGGTTCCCTGACCAAGATCTTTACAGCCGTGCTGGTCCTGCGGCTGCGTGACGAGGGTCTGCTCGATCTCGACGACCCGCTGGAAAAGCACCTGCCAGGGACGGGCGTCGGCGGGGTCACCGTCCTCCAACTACTGGGCCACAGTGCGGGGCTGAGCGCCGAGTCGCCCGCGCCTTGGTGGGAGCGGACGCCGGGAACTCTGCGCCCCGAGCTGGCCGATGTCCTCGGCGAGCAGACGCGGATGCATCCTCCCGGCCGTCGTCACCATTACTCGAACCCCGGCTACTCGGTGCTCGGAGCGCTGATCGAGGCGGTGCGCGGCGCATCCTGGGCGGAGGTGCTGCAGCGCGAGATTCTGGAACCGTTGGGCATGCGTCGTACGAGCACCCAGCCACAGGAGCCGCACGCGGGTGGCTGGGCCGTCCACCCGTGGGCCGATGTCCTGCTTCCCGAACCGGCGGAGGACCTCGGTCTCATGGCACCGGCCGGGCAGCTCTGGTCGACCACCACCGACCTCCTTCGGTTCGCCGCCTTCCTTGTCGAGGGGGATGACCGTGTGCTCGGCGCCGCCTCGGTGGAGGAGATGCGTGCTCCGTCGGTGCCGTCCGCGTCCGGTTCAGGGGAGGGCGCTTACGGTGTCGGCCTGCAGGTCGTACAACAGAACGGCCGCACCCTGCTCGGGCACACCGGCTCGCTGCCGGGGTTCCTGGCCACGCTCTGGTTCAGCATCGAGGACGATGTGGCCGTCGTGGTGCTCACCAATGCCACTTCTGGGCCGCTCGCCGCAACGATCGCCGCGGATCTTGTGGAGATCGTCGCCGAGGCCGAGCCGCGCATCCCTGAGCCCTGGCGCCCGCTGCCCGAGGCCGACCCGGGACTCCTCGCGCTGACCGGACTCTGGTTCTGGGGCACACGCCCGAATGTCCTGCGCCTGACCGCAGATCGAGGGCTGGAACTGGGGCCGCTGCGTGGCGACGGCCGCGGTGCCCGATTCGTCGCGCAGCCGGACGGCACCTGGACCGGCCTCGACGGTTATTACGCGGGGGAGACGCTCCGTGTCGTCCGGGACGTCGACGGAAGCGTGAGCCACCTCGACCTGGGGTCGTTCGTCTTCACACGTGAGCCGTACGATCCCGCGTCGGCCGTTCCCGGTGGGGTCGACGCGGAGGGCTGGCGGGGCCTCGGCGCCTGAGCGTCACGGCTCCGGCGTCCCGTTTCACGTGAAACGCGGCGCCGGAGCCCGCTCATGCCGTCAACTCCCTCTCCAGCGGCGTCCGGAAGCGTGGAGTGATCCGTGTTTCCCCCACCCACTCCGACAGCCGGGCAGCCTCCGCCTCGATCGCACCGGTCGCATCCCGGCCGATGTCGGACAGCAGCCGCCAGACCGGCTCGCCATCGGCTCGCTGTGCCCAGCCACCCACGATCTCGCCGTTCCACCACACCGTCGGGCCGATGTTGCCGGCCCGGTCGAAGAGTGCCGCCCGGTGCTCGGCCGGAAGATGGAAACCGCGATCGGCCCAACCCATCGCACTCGGGTCGAGGGCGGGAAGCAGTGCCGCCCACGGCTCAAGGGACGGTTCGGTCTCCGTGTCCCCCGGGGAGACCCAGCCCGTCGCGCCGCTGTCGAGCCGCACCTCCTCGGCTCCGGTGGCTGCCAGCGCGCTGCGTACCTGGCCGAGTCCCCAGCCCGTCCACCACTTCAGATCGGCCTCGGTCGCGGGACCGTACGAGCGGAGATAGCGCAGGGCCAGTTCCGCCTGTGCCTCTGCGGGCTCCCGGGCGGGCCATGGCTCGCCTGCCGTCCAGCGGAACTGGCTGGAGGTCCAGGAGCCGCGCGGCCGGTCCCGGCGGATCAGGCCTTCGGCTGCCAGTACCCGCAGAACACGGGTGGCGACTCCCTGAACCGTCTCCTGTTTCTTGCCGGGGAAGATCGTGATCTTCGTACGCAGCGCCGGCACGGCGGCGGACAGCTCGCTGCCGGTGGCAGAGCCGCGCGCTGTGAGGGCGGCCAGGGTCGCCTTTTCCGTCTCGACGAGCCAGCTCTCGTCCAGTCCGTTCCCGTCGTCCTGCAGGTGCTTGAGGAAGGTTCGGCGCTCCTTGGCGGCCACGGCTCGGGCGTTCGACGCATCGACATACGGGGCGAGTCTGCTCGACACCGTGAAGAGGGTGTTGCGCATGGAGAGCAGCCGGACCAGCGAGATGTCCTCGTAGAGAGCCCGCTCCACCGTGTCCACGCCTGCCTCGGCGAGCCGGGCGCAGGTGGAAAGAAAGACAGTGGCCGCGTCGGTGGCGTGCAGGGCAACGACCGCGTCGGCCACGGACACCGCGGATGCGGCCCGCACGGAGGGCCCCAGGAGGTGACGTCGGCCGATTCTGATCCGGCGCTGTGTGTCGCTTATGGCATGCATCGAGCGCTCCTTGGGTCCGTCGGATCCTGTGGATTCCGAGCTGCGGTCACAGAGCGAGCTTGAAGCCTACGTGACTGGCGGTGAAGCCGAGCCGCTCATAGAAGCGATGGGCATCGGTCCGGGTCGCATCGGACGTCAGCTGGACCAACTGACAGTTCTGGCGCCGGGATTCGTCCACGGCCCACTGGATCAGCCGGGTGCCGAGGCCGCTGCCGCGCTCATCGGCATGGACGCGAACACCCTCGATGATGGAGCGGGTCGAGCCGCGCCGGGAGAGCCCGGGGACCACCGTCAGTTGCAGGGTCCCGACAACACCGCCTTCGCGGACGGCGACGACCAGGTGCTGGTTCGGGTCATCGGCGAGCCGCTGGAACGCGGCGTGATAGGGGGCGAGATCGTCCGGCGACTCGCGCTGCGCTCCCAGCGGATCGTCCGCGAGCATGGCCACGACGGCCGGGATGTCGGTGGGGGCCGCAGGGCGTATTTCCAGATCGCTCATGATCGGCAGACTACGCAGTTCAGGTGGCCTGTGCGGGGACCTTCAGCTCTTCGACCGCTGTGACGAGCGGGGCCAACTCGGGGTTCCTGGCCGCCTCGTCGAGGGCGGCGCGCAGAGCGGCGTCATTGGTCGGCCGGGCCTGGGCGAGCAGTGTGAGGCCGGCATCGGTGACGTTGGTGTAGATGCCGCGGCGGTCGGTGTCGCAGAGATACCGGGTCAGCAGCCCGCGGTCTTCGAGGCGGCTGACAAGACGGGTGGTGGCGCTCTGGCTGAGCACGACCGCGTCGGCGACCTGCTTCATCTGCAGATGGCCGCCCGCGCCGTTGTGCTGTCGGCTCAGGACGTCGAGCAGGGAGTACTCCCGCACGCTGAGCCCGTGCCCGGACTGCAGGGCCCGTTCGATGTGGGACTCGATCTTGCCGTGGAGCAAGGAGAGGGCGCACCAGCCCTGCGAGAGGGCAGTCAGTGCAGGGTCCGTCGCTGTCATGGTCTCTCCTCCGTGCGGAGCCGCTTGCATCCAGGATAGAGGACATCTGCAATAGCCCGCGCTTGCAAGTAACGAGCGTCTGCAATTATTGTCGACGCCCGTAAGGTGCAGATGCAATCTCTTGGGAAGGTGAAACCCATGCCGCTCGCGCTCCTCGCCCTCGCCATTGGGGCATTCGGTATCGGAACCACCGAGTTCGTGATCATGGGGCTGCTCCCCGAGGTTGCTGCGGACTTCCAGGTCTCGATCCCCACCGCGGGATTCCTGGTCACCGGCTACGCGCTCGGAGTCGTACTCGGCGCTCCGCTGATGACGGTCCTTGGCACGCGGGTCTCGCGCAAACGCATGCTCATGCTCCTGATGGGGCTGTTCATCGTGGGCAATGTGGTGTCCGCCGTCGCCCCCGTCTTCGGTGTGATGCTCGCCGGGCGAGTGATCGCCTCCCTCGCCCACGGTGCCTTCTTCGGCATCGGATCGGTCGTCGCGGCCGATCTGGTCGCCCCACAGAAGAAGGCCGGCGCGATCGCCATGATGTTCACCGGCCTCACCGTCGCCAACGTCGTCGGCGTGCCGCTCGGCACCTACATCGGGCAGAGCGTCGGGTGGCGGACCACGTTCTTCGTCGTTGCGGCCCTCGGAGCCGTCGGCCTTCTGGGTGTGGCCAGGCTGGTGCCCGAGCAGCCGAAGGCCGAAGGCGTGCGGCTCCGCCATGAGCTGGCCGCGTTCCGCAATGTGCAGGTGCTGCTCGCCATGGCGATGACCGTCCTGGGCTTCGGTGGAGTTTTCGCCGCGATCACCTACATCACGCCGATGATGACCGAGATCGCCGGCTACTCCGCGTCCTCCGTCACCTGGCTGCTGGTCCTCTTCGGGCTCGGCATGGTCGGGGGCAATCTGCTCGGCGGCAAGTTCGCCGACCGCCACCTGATGCCGATGCTGTACGTGTCGCTGGGCGCCCTGTCCGTGATCCTGGCAGTCTTCACGCTGACCGCCCACAACAAGATCGCGGCAGCCGTCACCATCGTGCTGATCGGTGGCCTGGGCTTCGCGACCGTACCCCCGCTGCAGAAGCGGGTTCTCGACCAGGCGGCGGGGGCCCCGACCCTCGCCTCCGCCGTCAACATCGGCGCCTTCAACCTCGGCAACGCGCTGTCGGCGTGGCTCGGCGGCCTCGTCATTGCCGCCGGTCTCGGTTACACCGCACCCAACTGGGTCGGCGCCGCGCTGGCTGCTTCCGCTCTGGTCCTCGCTGTCCTCTCCAGCGCCCTGGAGCGCCGGACGGTCACCCGCAGCCGCCTTGTCGCCGGACGCATTCCCGAGCCGGTCGAGGCATCCGGCGTCCGGCACTGACATCCCCACTACGCCCGCGCTCATCACAGGGCGCGCACTCTCCACCGCACCAAGGAGCCATCCCTCATGAGCACCACCCTCCCCACGGCCGTTGCCCCGCTGACCATTCAGGACGCGGAATTGCTGGTCGCCGCAGCCCGCACCGCCGCCGAAGCCGCCGGCGTCACCGCCGCTGTGACGGTCCTTGACGCGGGCGGCCACCTGCTGGCCTTCCGCCGCGACGACCGGGCCGTACTGATCGCGGGCGAGACCAGCACCCGCAAGGCGTACACGGCCCTTCAGCTCGGCGCCCCGACCGCCCACCTTGTCGACGCGGTCCAGCCGGGCGGGCTCTTCCACACCCTGCCGACCGCCCTCGACCGGCCGCTGCTCTTCATCGCCGGCGGTGTTCCGGTCTTCCGCGACGGTCGGCTGATCGGAGCCGTCGGCGTGGGCGGTGGCGCGCCCGAGCAGGACCACGGCTTCGCCACGGCCGCCGTGACGGCTCTCTGCTGACTCGCGAACCGCTGCGAGGGCAGCGGAAATCCATTGATGTCCGTTCCCATGTGCCAGGAGAATCCCGGAACATGGGAACGGACATCGTCGATTTCATCGAGTGCCGGGCCAGTTGGTACGAGAAGGGCAAGCCCTGGTCGGCCGCAGTCGATCTGCTCTACATGGGCCGGAGTTACGACGCGTTCGGCTGCCTCTTCGGCGTGCGCAACCGTGCCGGCTTTCGACCGCTCGCGGCCGGCCGTGGGCTGCCGGGGGTGTCCGCGACCGCGCCCGTCAGGAGTTCGGGAGCATGGCGGCTGACGCGCGCAACGCCACCTGGATCGGCCGGGACGAGCTGAAGACCGTTGACTGGGACGAGCCCACAGTGGCGTCGGACGCGCGGACGACCCGGCGCGAGGCCGTTCCGGTGGACGGAGACTGGAAGCCGGTGTGGACGGTGATGGAAACGCCGGCTGCCATCCACGGTGACAGGCATTTCCCCGGCCCGGCGCCGTTCAGCACGGTCCGCGTCAGCCCGTCGCCACGGTCAAGGGTGCGAAGCGACGGGTCCAGTCGCCGGGCAGGTCCGGAGACCGGTAGGCCATCACCGTGGTTCCGCGGCCGGCCGGCTGCAGACCGCACTCCTTGAGCCGGTCCAACAGTTCTTCATGGCGTGCGTCGATGTCCGCGCGCAAGGGGCGGTCCGTCGCCTGCGCGAGGGAGCCGACGAGCGCCAGCGCCGTGACGGTGTCCCGGGCGATCAGCGGACCGACCACATGGACCCCGTCGCTCGGCCACAGCGCCGCGTAACCGACAAGCCCGTCCTTGTCCTCCGCGACCCGGAGGTGATCTGCGAAGACCGGCAGCCGGGCAAGGAGATGCGTCCGGTCCGCGCCGAACACCTCCACGTCCAGCCGGAGCAGGGCACGCAGATCCTCGGCCGTCGCCGGACGGACGGCCACGGTGGACGATGCGGGAGTGCCGACACCCGACGCGCCGGCCGGCCGGAAGTGACCACTGATGCGCTCGGCCCGGCCCACCCCTTCGAAACCGAGCTCTTCGTACAGCGGCTGCCCGGCCGGCGTCGCGTACAGGCTGAGGGGCGTCTCCCCCGCTGTTTCGATCACCTGGTGCATCAGGTGCCGGGCGATCCCCTGGCGCGCGTACCGCTCGGCGACGAGGAGCATGCCGATGGCGGAGAGGCCCTGGCCGTACGAGGTCATCACACACGCGGCCATCAGGCCTTTGCCCTCGGGAGCATCGATGCCGTAGCCCGTCCCAGCAGAGAGGAGCAGGGCCCAGCGGTGCTCGTCACGCGGCCAGCCGCGGTCCTCGCAGAGATTGGCGCAGGCGACCAGGTCTCCCCGGGTGAGGCGCCGGATGGGCGTATCGGTGTGCGGGTGGGGCAGTGGGCTGGGCATGAGGGCCAGGCTGTCCGACGCAGTGATCGCTCGTCCACCGCTTTAACGGATCCGACCGAGACGCATGTGCGCCGTCCGTGCCGACAGTGCCCGCGCGGCCAGAGAGCCGAGCCCGCGGTGAGGGCTCGGCAGCGAGCTGCACGCGTGCGCAGTTTCACGTGAAACACGTAGCTGAGTGACGGTCAGAGGTGATCCGGCTCTGATGTGTGTTGCCCGTATTGTCCTCGGTTCCCGGCCTGGCCATGGGGCAAAAGAGCGTAACAGGAGAACTGGCTCGGATACCCGGACTTCCCGCTATTTGTCCGACCTGCAGGTGTCGCAGGCATGCTGGGGCGAGGGACCGCAGGCGGTGCGTGCGGTGTCGGCACGCTCATGCGACCAGCAGATGCTCGAGGCGAGGCACAGTTATGGACGCTCCGGCCACCATGTCGACCGGCGACGGAACTCCGAGAGCTCCCGACGCGACCCTGATCCGCCGCACCCTGGCAGAGCTCACTCCTGTCGCGGACCAGGCCACCTCGTACTTCTACGCCCTGCTCTTCGTGCGCCACCCCGATCTGCGGGCCATGTTTCCGATCGCGATGGACCCCCAGCGCGACCGTCTCCTCCGGGCGATCCTCACGGCTGCCGACCGGATGGACGACCCCTACGCGCTGACCGAGTACCTCGGCGGACTGGCCCGCGGGCACCGTAAATACGGCACTCTGCCCGCGCACTATCCCGCATTCGGCGAGGCTCTCCTCGGTGCACTGAGCCGCTACGCCGCCACCTGGGACGGGGAGACCGAAGCGGCCTGGATCCGTGCCTACACCGCGATTTCGCAGATCATGATCGACGCGGCTGCCGAGGACGAGGAACGGGCTCCCGCCTGGTGGCTGGCGGAGGTTGTCTCCCACGACCTCAGAACGCCCGACACAGCGGTCCTCACCGTCCGTCCCGACCAGGCGTATCCCTTCCTCGCCGGCCAGTACGCCGCCATGGAAACCCCGTGGCGGCCGCGGATCTGGCGGCACTACTCCTTCGCCTCGGCCCCTCGGCCCGACGGTCTGCTCACCTTCCATGTCAAGGCGGTCCCGGCGGGCTGGGTCTCCAACGCGCTGGTGCGCCGGGCCCGCCCCGGCGACGTGGTGCGTCTCGGCCCGCCCACCGGCTCGATGACCGTCGACCACACCACCCACAACGGTCTGCTCTGCCTGGGCGGCGGCACGGGTATCGCGCCCATCAAGGCACTCGTCGAGGATGTCGCGGAGCACGGCGACCGGCGCCCGGTGGAGGTCTTCTACGGCGCACGCAGCGACCGCGACCTGTACGACATCGACACAATGCTGCGGCTCCAGAAGACCTTTCCCTGGCTCGCCGTGCGGCCTGTGGTCTCCAGCGGTACGGGGAAGGGGCTGAAAAGCCTGCTGCCCGACGCGCTGCGCGAAGGCGGTCCGTGGCCCGAGTACGACGCCTATCTCGCGGGGCCGCCGGGGATGATCCGCAGCGTCGTGGACGTCCTCAGAGGGATCGGTATGCCGCCCGAGCACATCCGGCATGACTCCGTCGAGGAACTGGCGCCCCTGGGTCCGGGCTGACCACGACGGCTCATCCCGTCGGCACCGGGCCTCCGGGCTCGGGATCAGCCCAGGTCCGGCGCATGCATCGCCCGGACGCCCTCGATGTTGCCGTCCAGGTAGTGGCGCAGCGACAGAGGCACGAGATGGACGGCGGCGATCCCGATCCGGCTGAACGGCACCCGTACGACGTCGTACTCGCCGCACGGATCGTCGATCTCGGGACCGTGCCGCCGGGACAGGTCCATCGAGTCCAGCCGGCAGACGAAGAAGTGCTGGACCTTGACACCCTTCACCCCACCGCCCTCGATGTGTTCCACGGTGTCGACGAAGCAGGGGACCACATCGGTGATCTTGGCGCCGAGCTCTTCGTCCACCTCGCGGTGGAGTGCGTCGACGACGGTTGCGTCCTCGGGCTCGACCCCACCGCCCGGCGTGAGCCAGTACGGATCCACCCCCGGCTTGGTGCGCTTGATGAGGATGAGGTCGTTGCCGTCGAGCAGGATGGCGCGTGCGGTGCGCTTGACCACAGGACGTTCGGTCATGGCAAGAGAGTGGCCCACAGAACCCTTTCTGAAACACCCGCCCTGCCGTCGGGTCACCAATCGACGGCAGCGCGCACCAGCCACTCGTGTGCCCGCGCGATATGCGACAGCGCGAGTGTGCCGGTCCGCGCGGCCAGGAAGTAGGTGCGCAGCGGCGGCACGGGCGGGTCCAGGAGGGCCACCACCTCGCCGCGCTCCAGTGCCCCCTCGCACAGATAGCGCGGTAACACAGCGAGTCCGGCGCCCGCCGCGGTGCACTCCAGGACCGCGCGCAGATCCGGCGCGATGACGGTGCCCGCTGCGGTCGGCCGCCCGTCGAAGACGGCGGCCCAGTAGCGGGAGACGAGCGGAAGGCTCTCATGCACCTCCACCACCGGCAGCTGCTGAAGCACCACGGGACCCTTGTGCCGCAGCGCTCCGGGTCCGAGGCGTGCCGCCCAGCGCGGGGCGGCGACCAGCACATGCTCTTCGTCGCAGAGCGGAGTCGCGGTGAGCAGATCACCGCGCGGACGGGCCGTCGCAATGGCCAGATCATGATGGCCGGCGGCGAGCCCCTCCAGCGCCTCCTCGGAATGGGCGAGGAACGTGCTGCGCAGGGCGAGACCCTGGGAGACGAGGGGAGTGAGTGCGGGCAGGGCCCGCAACGAGGTGAATTCCGGCGGACCGGCCAGATGCAGCGTCCGTACGACCGCCTCCTCGTCGAGCCCCGTCTCGGCGATCTCGACCAGTGCGTCCAGATGGGGAGCCGCCCGGTGCGCAAGCTCGTCGCCCACGGTGGTCGGGGTGACGCCGCGGGCCCTGCGCAGGAAGAGCGGACGGCCCAGCTGCCGTTCCAGCGTGCGTATCTGCGAGGTGACCGCGGGCTGGGAGAGACCGAGCAGCGCGGCGGCCCGGGTGAAGGAACCGGCCCGGTGCACCGTGACGAATGTGCGCAGCAGGGCCAGGTCCATGTCCGGTTCCCTCCCGCCGTTTTGACGTGTCCGACCCGAACAATCATAAATATGTCGATAGGTCGCTGTCGCTACTGTGATTGGACTCTGACGCAGAGTCAATTAACCTTGTGCAGACGGTTCTTCGCGCGTGGAGCCGGGACGGTCCGAGCCACGAGGGGGGAGGCTCGGGCCGTCCGTACCGCTGGTTCTCCTCTGTCCTGAGCTGGCCCCTGGTGTCCCTCCCGCACTAGCCCATCGCCTTGTCCAGGGCCCGCTCCACGTCGGCGATCAAGTCGTCCGTGTTCTCGGCGCCGACCGAGAATCGGATGAAGCCTTCCGGTACGGCGTCGCCGCCCCAGCGCGCCCGACGTTCGGCGGTGGAGCGCACGCCGCCGAAGCTGGTGGCGTCGTCGACCAGCCGCAGTCCGGCAAGGAAGCGCTCCGCGATCTCGCGGTCGGGCAGCACGAACGACACCACGGAGCCGAAACGTCGCATCTGACGCGCGGCGACCGGGTACGAGGGGTCGGTGGGCAGCCCGGGATACCGCAGCCCGGTCACCTCCTGCCGTTTGCCCAGCGCCTCGGCGAGAGCCAGCGCGGTCGCGCACTGCCGGTCGACGCGCAGCTCCAGCGTGGCCAGCGAACGGTGCGCGAGCCAGGCCTCCATCGGGCCGGGGATCGCCCCGGCCACCTTGCGCCAACGCCGGACACCCGCCGCCAGCTCCGGATCCCGGCACGTCACATGGCCGAGCAGGATGTCACCATGCCCGGTCATGCCCTTGGTGTCACTGGCCACGGAGAAGTCGGCGCCCCATTCCAGAGGGCGCTGGCCGAGCGGAGTGGCGAGCGTGTTGTCCACGGCCACCAGAGCGCCGGCCGCGTGCGCGGCGTCGATGACCCGCCGCAGGTCGCAGACGTCGAGCCCCGGATTGGACGGTGTCTCGATCCACAGCAGCCGGGCCCCTTCCAGGACCGCAAGCTGTCCGTCGCTCCCGGTCGGCGCGGTCCGCACCTCGACCCCGTACGCCTCCAGCTGCTCACGCACCAGGGGCAGCGCCTGATAGCCGTCGTCGGGCAGGACGACGGTGTCACCGGTACGCGCCCGCGACAGCAGCACCGCCGATATCGCCGCCATTCCGGAGGCGAACACCGTGGTCTCGACGGCCTCTCCCGGCGCTTCGAGCTCGCCGATGGCCCGTTCCAGATGGGTCCAGGTCGGGTTGGTGTCCCGTCCGTAGGTGTACGGACCGGTCGGCTCGCCGGAGAGATGGAAGTGCGCGGCGAAGACCGGACCGGGCAGGGTGGGTTCGTACTGCTCCGGTTCGGGAAGGCCTGCCCGTACCGCCCGGGTGCCGTCGCCCATGTTGCTCATGTTGCTCTCTGTTCTCTCTGGTCTGCGCGGCGTCGGATCAGTCCTCGTCGGGCAGGACCACGTTCAGTGCCCACGACACGATCGAGATGATGAGACCGCCGAGCACGGCGGTCCAGAAGCCGTGGACATGGAAGCTGAGATTGAACTGGCCCGCCAGCCAGGAGGTCAGCATCAGCATCAGCGCGTTCACCACGAGGGTGATCAGCCCCAGTGTGAGGATGAACAGCGGCAGGGTGAGCACCTTCACGATCGGCTTGACCACGAAGTTCACCAGCCCGAAGAGCAGGGCGACCAGGATCAGGGTGAGCACCTTGCGGCCGGTGCTGCCGCCCGACAGCGTGATGTCGTCCAGCAGCCAGATGGCCACGGCCAGCGCACCCGTGTTGGCGATCGTCTTGACTACGAAATTCTTCATGTGTCTGATCGTGGCAGACATGATCGGTGGCGGACACCGGCTGAACAGAAGCAGGGAGCGGACGGGCCATGAAGGCATTCAGGCTGGACGAACTGGAGGCGGAACGTGCCGCCAACGACGGCGCGTATCTGCAGTTCCTGCGGGAGCGGAACATGTCCGTCGGCCTGTACGCGCTGGACGCCGGCGAGCTCGACCCGCAGCAGCCGCACCAGCAGGACGAGGTCTACTTCATCATCAGCGGTCGTGCCTCGATCACCGTGGGCATGGAGACCACGCAGGTGGGCAGGGGAAGCGTGGTGTACGTACCGGCCGGGGTGGCCCACAAGTTCCACCACATCACCGAGGATCTGCGGGTCATGGTGGTCTTCTCTCCACCCGAGAGCTGAGCCTGGCTCTCAGGGATCCCTCGGGGTTCGATCAGGGGAGATCAAGGGCTCCGGAGCCCCCGTCGGCGACCCCCGCGCCTCTAGCATCGAGTCAGGTACTCACAGGAATGAGGTAGGGACGATGGCTGTGCGGGAGATATTCGCGGGGATGCCCTGGTGGGTGAAGTGGGTCGCGGTGCCCGTCATCGCGATCGTGGTGTTCGGCGGTCTGATCGCCAGCGTGATCGGGTTCGTGATCGGTCTGCTCTTCAAGGTCCTGGTGTTCGTCATCCTGGTCGGTGGCCTCGTTTTCGTCGTACGGAAGTTCATGTCTTCCTCGTCCTCGCGCGGCGACTGGTAGGGGCGGGCGGTCTCCAGTCGGGCGATTAGCCCAGCTGAGCTAAGCGCAGGATGAAACGACGCCCCCTGCTTATGCGGCCTATACAGTGGCAGTCCGCTGCCGCCGCCTGGGATTTAACTGTCCGTCACCGCTGTGCCCAGTGGTTTGTGCATACGTCCGGTCTCCGGACCTCAGGTTTGCGGCAGGACCGTGGGGGCGGCCCCCACGGACGGGCCGACCGCCCGTCGCCATGCCTGGGGGTGACTTTTGACCACGGCATCGAGCACCGCTGTTCCGACGTTGATCGGTTCGGTTCAGCGGGCGTTGAGGCTGTTGGAGGCTGTGGGCGCCCATCGGGACGGGGCGCCCGCGAAGCAGCTCGCACGGGAAGCGGGACTGCCTCTTCCTACCGCCTATCACCTGCTGCGCACCCTCACCCATGAGGGCTACCTGCGCCGCGCGAACGGTGTTTTCCTCTTCGGCACCGCCGCAGAGAGGCTTGTCGACGACGGCTGTCTGCAGAATCGTCGCAGCAGAATGACCCAGTCGCTGGCCCGCTGGCGCGACATCATCGGTGCGCCGGTCTACTGCGCCGTCTACCGTGACGGCGAGATCGAACTCATCGCGGTTGCTGACACCCCCGCGGCTCCCGCGGCGGACGAGTGGGCCTCGTTCCGGGAGACCGGGCATGCCCATGCGCTCGGTCAGTGTCTGCTCAGCCAGCTCGACGAGAAGGCCCGTGAGGACCATCTGGACCGTCACCCTGTGCGGCCTCTCACCCGCTATTCGGTGCGGGACCGACCGGCGCTTCTTGAGCGTTTGAGGTCGTTGGAGCGGATGGAACCTGTCATCGAACGACAGGAGTACGCCCTCGGGACGGTCTGCGCGGCCATCCCGATCACGGCCGGATTCACTGCAGCCGCCATGGCGATTTCCATGCCTCTCGAGCAGGAAGATCGATTGCTCCCCGCAGTCGAACGACTACGCGGCGAAGTGGCAAGCCTCTTGCGTTCGTTCGTGTTCTCTATCAGTATCTGAAAAATCACTCCTTGTGATCTGCTATCGCGTGCACCACGATGGCGTCAATAGGGCCATGGGGGATCATTCCTGGCCAGATTCAACTACTGCGGGGTTGGACGATGCGCGAGTCGGTTCAAGCTGAGGTCATGATGAGCTTTCTCGTTTCCGAGGAGCTCTCATTCCGTATCCCGGTGGAACTCCGGTACGAGGTGTGCGATCCGTATGCGATCCGGATGACCTTCCACCTGCCCGGCGACGCCCCCGTCACCTGGGCTTTCGGCCGTGAGCTGCTGCTGGACGGCCTCAACAGCCCCAGCGGCGACGGCGATGTGCACATCAGTCCCACGGAGCCCGAGGGACTCTCCGACGTACACATCCGGCTGCAGGTCGGGACGGATCGCGCCCTGTTCAGGGCCGGTACAGCGCCACTCGTCGCGTTTCTCGACCGCACGGACAAGCTCGTGCCCCTCGGGCAGGAGTGCACGCTGAGTGACTTCGAGGGCAGCCTGGAAGAGGCGCTGGGCCGGATCCTGGCCAAGGAACAGAACGCCGGCTGAGGAAGAACTGCGCGGACGGCCTACCGGCCGATCGAACGCCGTATCTGCCGAACGGGTGATATGTGCTCCGCGTCGAGGTGCTCAATGCCTCGCCCTGCGACGCCGGCCCCTCCCGCCCCGTACGGGTGCCGAAGCTCCTGCTTCCGCGCCGAGCCCTGTGCGGTCCGCGGAGACCACCAGCGCCGCGAGCACCGTCGTCACCGGAACCGAGGCGACCAGTCCGATCGAGCCGACCAGCGTCCGGACGATCTCCTCCGCCACGAGCTCGCTGTTGGCCACCGTCCCCACGCTGCTCTGCGCGATCGAGAACAGCAGCAGCAGGGGAAGCGCGGCGCCTGCGTAGGCGAGCACCAGCGTATTGACCACCGAGGCGATATGGTCGCGACCGATCCTGATCCCTGCGCGGTACAGCTTTCGCGCACCCATGGTCGGGTCCGCCTGGTGCAGCTCCCAGACCGCCGACGTCTGGGTGACCGTCACGTCGTCGAGCACACCGAGCGAACCGATGATGACGCCGGCCAGCAGCAGGCCGCTCATGTCGATGTGGGGGTAGAGGCCGTGGATCAGACCGGTGCTGTCGTCGGTGTTCCCCGTCAGGCTCGCCCAGCCGATGAAGAGCGAACCGAGCAGCCCGATCAGCAGCAGTGAGATCAGGGTGCCGATGACCGCGACCGAGGTGCGTGCGGTCAGGCCATGGCACATGTAGAGCGCGATGAGCATGATCGCGCTGGCCCCGACGACCGCGACGAGCAGCGGATTCGACCCCTGAAGGATCGCGGGGAGGATGAACAGGGTCAGTACGGCGAACGACACCGCGAGCGCGACCAGCGCCATCAACCCGCGCATTCTGCCGACGACGACCACTGCGAGAGCGAAGATCCCGGCCAGCAGCGCCATCGGGAACTTCCGGTTCACATCCGTCACGGAGTACTGCAGGTCATGGGGCGCGTCGGGGGCGTACGCCACAACCACGCCCTGCCCCTCGCGCAACTGCCGAGGGGCGTCGGGCTGAATGATCTCGACGAACGTGCGCCCCTTGTCGTGCCCGGCCGTCACCTCGACCGTGGCCTTCTCGCACAGCCCCGGTTCCTGACCGGTGCCCGCGTCCTTTGATGGCGTCGTGGTGCCGCCCGTGACCGGCGTCTGCGCGGCATTCACGTCCTTGCAGTCGACCTTGTCGACGTTCACCACCTTGCCCTGCTGGGTCTGCCGGTCGAAACCGACACCGGTGCGCTCGTGCGCGGGCGCACCGCCCGGCCAGAGAACCACCAGGCCGACAACGACCGCGGTGGCGAACGGGATCAGCACGCCCGCGATGACCTTGCGCAGATGTGCGGAGACCGGCGCAGCAGGGCCGTGGCTGTGCGAATGCCCGTGCTGATGGTCCTGCGATCCGGGGGCGCTCTTAAGGGATGTCACCGGGCGATCATCGCAAGAAGGAACAGGCCCTCTGTCCAGCACGCCGGAACAGGCGCTAGCGTGGTGGCACCTTTGCACACGCGGGAGCTCGGAGCACCGGGCTGAGAGGGCGCTGATATCCGTACATCCGTACGGGACAGGCTGCGCCGACCGCCGAACCTGTTACCGGGTAATGCCGGCGTAGGGAGTAGGTCTCATGACCACATCGGACGCACGCACGCCTGCCTCGAACCAGAGCGACGAGGCCGGCACGTCCATCGGCTGGCACAAGGGATACGTCCAGGGCTCCCGCCCGGACCTCCAGGTGCCGGTCCGAAAGGTGCACCTCACCAACGGCAAGGACGTGACGCTGTACGACACGTCGGGGCCGTACACCGATCCCGCCACCGAAACCGACGTACGGCGCGGTCTCGCACCCCTGCGGGAGAACTGGATCACCGCCCGCGGCGACACCGAGGAGTACGTGGGCCGCCCCGTCCGCCCCGAGGACGACGGGCTGGGGCACACCTCGCCGCGCGGACTGCGTAACCTCGACGCCGTCTTCCCCGGCCGTCCGCGCCGTCCGCGCCGCAGCCGCGACGGGCAGCCCGTCACCCAGCTCACGTACGCCCGCCGGGGCGAGATCACCCCGGAGATGGAGTACGTGGCGATCCGGGAGAATGTCGAACCCGAGGTCGTACGCGAGGAGATCGCGGCCGGCCGGGCGGTCCTGCCGGCCAACGTCAACCACCCGGAGACCGAGCCGATGATCATCGGCAAGCGGTTCCTGGTGAAGGTCAACGCCAACATCGGCAACTCCGCGGTCACTTCCTCCATCGAGGAGGAGGTCGAGAAGATGACCTGGGCGACGCGGTGGGGCGCCGACACGGTCATGGATCTCTCCACCGGCCGCAACATTCACACCACCCGCGAGTGGGTACTGCGTAACTCCCCCGTGCCGATCGGCACCGTGCCCCTCTACCAGGCCCTCGAAAAGGTCGACGGCAGGGCGGAGGAGCTGACCTGGGAGATCTACAAGGACACTGTGATCGAGCAGGCCGAGCAGGGCGTCGACTACATGACGGTCCACGCCGGCGTGCGGCTGCCGTATGTCCCGCTCACCGCCCGGCGCAAGACCGGGATCGTCTCCCGCGGTGGGTCGATCATGGCCGCGTGGTGCCTGGCTCACCACAAGGAATCGTTCCTGTACGAGAACTTCGAGGAGCTCTGCGAGATCCTCGCGACGTACGACGTGACGTACTCGCTGGGCGACGGACTGCGCCCCGGCTCGATCGCCGACGCCAACGACGAGGCGCAGTTCGCCGAACTGCGTACGCTGGGCGAGCTCAACTCGGTCGCCAAGCGGTTCGGCGTCCAGACCATGATCGAGGGCCCGGGCCATGTCCCGATGCACAAGATCAAGGAGAACATCGACCTCCAGCAGGAGATCTGCGAGGAGGCGCCGTTCTACACGCTCGGCCCGCTGACCACCGATATCGCCCCGGCGTATGACCACATCACCTCGGGCATCGGCGCGGCGATGATCGCCTGGTGGGGGACGGCGATGCTCTGTTACGTCACGCCCAAGGAGCACCTGGGCCTGCCCAACCGGGACGACGTGAAGACGGGCGTCATCACCTACAAGATCGCGGCCCACGCTGCGGACCTCGCCAAGGGGCATCCAGGGGCGCGGGACTGGGACGACGCACTGTCGGACGCGCGGTTCGAGTTCCGCTGGGAGGACCAGTTCAACCTGGCACTCGACCCGGACACGGCACGGGAGTTCCACGACGAGACGCTGCCGGCCGAGCCGGCGAAGACGGCCCACTTCTGCTCGATGTGCGGCCCGAAGTTCTGCTCGATGAAGATCAGCCGAAGCATCTCGGAGCAGTTCGGCGGCGACGGGCCCACGGCGACCGAGGCCGAGATCGCCGAGGGCATGATGAAGAAGTCGGCGGAGTTCGCGGCCGCGGGCAACCGGGTGTACCTCCCGCTCACCGACTGAGTACGCCGTACTGGAGCGGCCCGCACCCCCCCGGAAACTGCCGGGGAGCCGCGGGCCGCTCCACCGGCCACCCGCCGGGTGTCGGTGGGAGCCGTTACGTTTCTCGCGTATGCAGGCCGCAGGCGGAGACGCGCCGGGCCGCGGCGGCCGGTCAGTCAGGTTCGTGTTCCGGGCCGCCGAAGTCCGGGCTGGTGAAGTCCGGGCTCGTGAACGACGGGCGGGGCCCCGCCGCCGGCCCCTCGTCCGGCCCCGTGAAGTCCGGTCTGCTGTAGCCGATCTTCGGGATGCGGTGGGCCGACGGGTGCGGGGTGCGCGACGCGGCGCCTGCGGTGGGATCGGCGAGTGCATCGCGCAGGAACGGCAGGATGCCGCGCTCCAGCAGCGCATGACGCCAGGCCTCCCTTGCGCGCGCCACCTCCTCCGGCAGCTCGTCCTCGGCATCCTCGGCGGGCAGCGCGGTCGATCCGTTGCGCAGCGCCGTGATGAGCAGTCCGACGGCGGCGGCCAGTATCGCGGCCGCCGTCACCGCCGCGAAGAACCACCCGGCGGCGACCATGGTGTCGGCGAATGAGGGGGGCCGGCTGAGCATCTTCAGCAGATAGCCGACCAGCAGGAAGATCAGTGCGGCGGTGCCCGCGAGCATCGGCGCCAGGACCGTGACGACCGCCCCTATCCCGGCGCCCGGCCGGTCCGGATCGTCCGCGTCGGAGCCGAGGCCCGAGCCCTGGGCGGAGTCGGCGGCCGGTGCGCGCAGCTCGTTGCGAGCCTTCACATAGTGGTCGTACTCGGTGGCCGCCGCCGTGGTGATCAGTGCCGTGGCGTTCAGTGCCATGGTGCGCAGCTGTTCCGCGTTGAGCCGTTCGCCGACTCCGGCGAGATCCGGTCGTTCGTGAGCGTGACGCAGCGCGTCGCCGAGGATCCGCTCGTACTCGGGTCGGTCCTCGGCCAGCAGGTGCGGAGCGCTGTTCATGTGCATCCCCCGATGCTCCGTTGGGCCTGACTACCCGCACTGGCCGGACAGTTGGGCGGAAACGGAGGAGAGCCTGCTACTGATACGCCGATGGTAGAGCGCCCACGGCACGGGGTGACAGGGGGTTTCCGTAAATAGGCCCAGTGGTCGGCGTGGTCAGGTCGTTGATGCGTCTTCCCCGAAGACCGTCAGTCATGCAACGGCAGCTGGACGACCAGTAGCTTTCCGGCCATGGTCACGCCGCCGTCCATGGCGATCGCGAGCCCGTCCGCGTATACGTGCGGGCCCTCCACCACGGGGCCGGCGCTGTCCTCGCCGTCCTCCGAGCCGACCTCGCCGAGGAGATACGGAATGGGGCTGTGACCATGGACGATGCGCTGTCCGCCGTAGGCCGCCATCAGCTCCTGGACCGCCTGCGGACCCGCCTCGTCGCGGAAGGCGAACCGCTTGGTGAGCTTACGGAAGAGGTCCCAGCACTCATCGGCGTCGTTACGCGTGAGAATGGCGTGCACGGTGTCATTGACGTCCTCGATGGTGGAGCCGTAATCGAGGTACGCCGTCGTGTCGGAGTGCAGCAGCAGATGCCCGTCCTCCTCGACGACCGCGTCGAGCCGGGACATCCACTGGAGGTGGTGGTCCTGGAGCCGCTCCATGTCGTTCTTCTGGCCGCCGTTGAGCAGCCAGGCGGCCTGGAACGTGGCGGTGCCGGCCCCGGAGTTCACCGGCGTGTCGCCGAACCGCTTGGCGCCGATGAGCAGCAGTTCGTGGTTGCCCATCAGGGCCTTGCAGTAGCCGCCCGCGGCCGCGGCCTCGGCGGACAGGCGCATGACGAGTTCGATGACGCCGACGCCGTCCGGACCGCGGTCGGTGAAGTCACCGAGGAACCAGAGCCGGGTGTTGCCCGCGGCCCACTGCCCCTCCGCATCGATGAGCCCCTGTTCGGCCAGGGCGGCGTGGAGTTCGTCCAGATAGCCATGGACGTCGCCGACGACGTACAGCGGTCCGAGCCCCGGGTCCTGGGCGGGCCGAGGGTCGGGGACGGTCTGAACCCGGACGGTGTCACGGTTGATCACGGGAAGATCGCGCGCGGTGGGCGTGTAGCCCTCCGGCTCGTCCGCCGGAACGGCACTGCCCGGATGCGGCGCCGCGGGCGGCACCGGAGTCTGCGCATAGGGCGGCACGCGGAAGTCACGCAACGTCGCCGTCCGCACCACGGGTTCCTGACCGGCCCCCTGTGTCATCGACCCCTCCACCACCGTCGCGCCGCCGTACACCTGACGGGCCCTGCTGGTCGGGGTGGTCCGCGGTGTCGTGCGCCCATCATAGGAATGCGGATCGTGCTGTGTGACGCACCAGGGGTGGTGAATCCGGGCGCACGTGGGGTTCACCGATTGATTTGTCTTAATTGCGCTGATCAGTCCCCTGAAGGGGACCGCGGGGCGCTGACCGTGGTGCGGGGCGGACGGCGTTGCGAGGACGTCCGCACGATGAGTTCTGTCGGTATGACCTGTTCCACCGGGCCGTCCTGGTCGACGCCTTCGATGGCGTCGATGAGGAGCTGGACGACCGCCGTACCGATCCGGCGCGGTTTGAGCGAGAGCGTGGTGATGGGCGGCTCGGTCGTCGCGTACACGGTGGACTCGCTGCAGCAGACGAGCAGGAGGTCCTCGGGGACGCGCAGACCGTACCGGCGGGCGGCCGCCAGCAGATCGGTGCCATTGGGATCGAAGAGCCCGTAGACGGCGTCGGGCCGGTCCGGGCGGGCGAGTAGACGGTCGGCGGCGACCGCCCCCGCGCACGGGTCGTGGGCGGGATAGGACTCGTACACCGGGTCCTGGCCCACGCGCTCGCACCAGTGGAGGTACGCGGTGGTGGAGAGGCGGGTGTACGTGTCGGTGGTGGTGCCGGTGAGCAGGCCGATGCGGCGGGCCCCGGCGGCGGCGAGATGGTCGAGGAGGTCGAGCACGGCGGCCCGGTGGTCGTTGTCGACCCAGGCGGTGACCGGGAGGGTCCCGGCCGGGCGGCCGTCCGAGACGACGGGCAGCCCCTGCCGGACGAGTTCGGTGACGACCGGGTCCTGGTCGGAGGGGTCGATGACGACAGTGCCGTCGAGAGCGACGTTCGACCAGACGTCATGGCGTGAGGTGGCGGGGAGGATGACGAGGGCGTACCCGCGGGCGAGCGCGGCGGAGGTGGCCGCCCTGGCCATCTCCGCGAAGTAGGCGAATTCGGTGAAGGTGAAAGGTTCATCCCCGTACGTCGTCACGGTCAGGCCGATGAGGCCGGACTTGCCGGTACGGAGGGTTCGGGCCGCGGCGGACGGGCGGTAGCCCAGGCGCTCGGCGACCTCACGGACGTGGCGGCGGGTGGCGTCCGGGAGCCTGCCCTTGCCGTTGAGCGCGTCGGAGACAGTCGTGATGGAGACCCCGGCGGCGGCGGCCACATCACGGATTCCCGCTCGTCCCTGCCGGCCGCCGCGCCGGGGGGTTTCCGTCCGGCTTACCTGGTGCTTCCCTGCTGCTGTCATGGCGAGCCGATAGTAGGGCTCGCGCGGACGGTTGGCCCGGCCGCATATTCACATGTCGACAGGCACGTTTCTGCATGGTCACCTGGCGATAAATGCCTTGCAAAACAAGGATGTTGGCGGGTTTTACCGTGGTGTGTCATGGATTGAGGAGGATGGTCCTCCTCAACGGTCGATGTTTCGAAGAGGTCTCAACTCACCTCTTCGGGGACGCGCGCCACGGAGTGAGCCACCGGCGCGCGCCGGTACGAGGAACGCCCCCCCGCATTCCTGGGCCCACCGGACGATTCCTCAGCTCAGCCATTCGCAGCGGCGCGCAATCCTCATAAGGTGAGCAGTATTGATGTGTGCGACGGTCGAGGAGGACCTGCGGTGAGCGAGACGAGCCCCAAGCTGCGCGCCGAGCTGGACGGCGTCCCTGCCTATGTGCCGGGCAGGCCGGCGGCGGCCGGCGGACCGGTCGCGTTCAAGTTGTCCTCCAACGAGAACCCGTATCCGCCGCTGCCCGGGGTGATGGAATCCGCCCTGGCCGCGGCCGCGAACTTCAACCGCTATCCGGACATGGCGTGCACCGGTCTGATGAACGAGCTGGCCGACCGGTTCGGTGTGCCCGTCTCGCATCTCGCCACCGGCACCGGTTCCGTCGGGGTGGCGCAGCAGCTGCTCCAGGCCACTTCGGGTCCGGGCGACGAGGTCATCTACGCCTGGCGCTCCTTCGAGGCGTACCCGATCATCACCCAGGTCAGCGGAGCGACCTCGGTGAAGGTTCCGCTCACCGACGGCGAGGTGCACGACCTCGACGCGATGGCGGACGCGATCACGGACCGCACGCGGATGATCTTCGTCTGCAACCCGAACAACCCGACCGGGACGGTGGTGCGCAGGGCTGAGTTGGAGCGGTTCCTGGACCGCGTGCCGGGCGATGTGCTTGTAGTGCTGGACGAGGCGTACAAGGAGTTCATCCGCGACGTCGACGTGCCGGACGGCATCGAGGTCTACCGGGACCGGCCCAATGTGGCGGTATTGCGGACGTTCTCCAAGGCCTACGGTCTGGCCGGCCTGCGGGTCGGGTTCGCGGTGGCCCACGAGCCGGTGGCGGCGGCGCTGCGCAAGACGGCGGTGCCGTTCGGGGTCAGCCAGCTGGCGCAGGATGCGGCGGTCGCCTCGCTGCGCGCCGAGGACGAACTTCTCGGCCGGGTCGGCTCCCTGGTCTGTGAGCGCGTCCGGGTGCACAAGGCTCTCGTGGACCAGGGCTGGGCCGTTCCGGAGTCCCAGGCCAATTTCGTCTGGCTGCGGCTGGGCGACCGTGCGGTCGACTTCGCCGGGTTCTGCGAGCGGGCCGGCGTGGTGGTCAGGCCGTTCGCGGGCGAGGGTGTGCGGGTCTCGATCGGTGAGGACGAGGCGAACGACGTGTTCCTGAGGGTGGCGGAGGCGTACCGCAAGGAGCTGTAGCGGCGCGTCCGGCCCGGGTGTACCGGAAGGCCCCGTACCTCTCGTTTCTCGGGGGTGCGGGGCCTTCGCGTGGAGCGTCCCGATAGGGGACCCCCCCTCGAACATCCCGAAAGCGTATGCGTCATAATGCTTGTGAATGTGAACGCGTTCACAAGCGTGCCCTGTTCCTCCAATGATCAGTCGGATTAACAGGGCAAACTGCCGCCGCGGTTACGGCGATGTAAGGAGAGACGACGTGGAGCTGGCTCTGGCGCCCGAGACCCTCGCGCGATGGCAATTCGGTATCACCACCGTCTACCACTTCCTTTTCGTTCCTCTGACGATCTCGCTCGCCGCGCTCACCGCCGGCCTGCAGACCGCCTGGGTGCGGACTGAAAAGGAGAAGTACCTCAAGGCCACCAAGTTCTGGGGCAAGCTCTTCCTGATCAACATCGCCATGGGCGTCGTCACCGGCATCGTCCAGGAGTTCCAGTTCGGCATGAACTGGTCCGACTACTCACGGTTCGTGGGCGACATCTTCGGCGCTCCGCTCGCCTTCGAGGCTCTGATCGCCTTCTTCTTCGAATCCACCTTCATCGGGCTGTGGATCTTCGGCTGGGACAAGCTGCCGAAGAAGATCCACCTCGCTTGCATCTGGATGGTCTCGATCGGAACCATCCTCTCCGCGTACTTCATCCTCGCGGCCAACTCCTGGATGCAGCACCCGGTCGGCTACCGGATCAACAAGGAACGCGGCCGGGCCGAGCTCACCGACTTCTGGCATGTGCTCACCCAGAACACCGCTCTCGCCCAGTTCTTCCACACCATCACGGCGGCCTTCCTGGTCGGCGGCGCGTTCATGGTCGGCATCGCCGCCTTCCATCTGGCGCGCAAGAAGCACATCCCGGTGATGCGCACCTCGCTCCGGCTCGGACTGGTCACCGTCGTGATCGCCGGTCTGCTCACCGCTGTCAGCGGTGACCTGCTCGGCAAGGTCATGTTCAAGCAGCAGCCGATGAAGATGGCCGCGGCCGAGGCGCTGTGGGAGGGACAGCACTCGGCACCCTTCTCGATCTTCGCGGTCGGAGACGTGGCCAAGGGCCACAACACCGTGGAGATCTCGATCCCGGGGCTGCTGTCCTTCCTCGCGGACGACAACTTCACTTCGTACGTCCCCGGCATCAACGACATCAACAAGGCCGAGCAGGAACAGTTCGGCCCCGGCGACTACCGGCCCAACATCCCGGTGGCCTTCTGGGGCTTCCGCTGGATGATCGGCTTCGGCATGGCGTCCTTCGGCCTCGGTCTGCTCGGACTGTGGCTGACGCGGAAGAGGTTCATGCTGCCACCGGGGCTGCGGACCGGTGAGGACGAAGTGCCGCACCTGGTCCTCTTCAAGAACAAGGCGCTGAGCCCAAAGCTCACCAGGCTCTACTGGATCGTCGCCCTGTGGACGCTCCTCTTCCCGCTGATCGCCAACTCCTGGGGCTGGATCTTCACGGAGACGGGCCGCCAGCCCTGGGCCGTCTACGGGGTGCTGCAGACGCGCGACGCGGTCTCCCCCGGCGTTTCGCAGGGTGAGGTACTCACCTCGATGATCCTCTTCACCCTTCTCTACGCGGTGCTCGCCGTGATCGAGGTCAAGCTGCTCGTGAAGTACATCAAGGCCGGACCGCCGGAACTCACCGAGTCCGACCTCAACCCGCCCACCAAGATCGGCGGCGACGACCACGACGCCGACCGGCCGATGGCCTTCTCCTACTGAGAGCAGAGGAGCTGAGAGATGGAACTCCACGACGTCTGGTTCGTACTCATCGCCGTCCTCTGGATCGGCTACTTCTTCCTGGAGGGATTCGACTTCGGGATCGGTGTCCTCACCAAGCTGCTGGCTCGTGACCGCAAGGAACGGCGGGTCCTCATCAACACGATCGGGCCCGTCTGGGACGGCAACGAGGTGTGGCTGCTCACCGCGGGCGGCGCGACGTTCGCCGCCTTCCCCGAGTGGTACGCGACGCTGTTCTCCGGGTTCTACCTGCCGTTGCTGATCATCCTGCTCTGCCTGATCGTGCGCGGTGTCGCCTTCGAGTACCGGGCGAAGCGGCCCGAGGAGCGGTGGCAGACCAACTGGGAAAACGCGATCTTCTGGACCTCGCTGATCCCCGCCCTGCTCTGGGGTGTGGCCTTCGGAAACATTGTCCACGGCGTGAAGATCAACGCCGACATGGAGTACGTGGGCAACTTCTGGGACCTGCTCAACCCGTACGCGATCCTCGGCGGGCTGGTCACGCTCTTCCTCTTCACCTTCCACGGCGCGGTGTTCGCGGGGCTCAAGACTGTTGGGGACATCAGGGAGCGGGCGCGGAGGCTGGCATTCAAGCTAGGGCTGGTCACCGCGGTGCTCGCCCTCGGCTTCCTGATCTGGACCCAGGCCGACCACGGCGACAGCTGGAGCCTGCTCGCGTTGATCATCGCCGTGCTGGCGCTGGTCGGAGCGATCGGTGCCGTCGCGGCGGGGCGCGAGGGCTGGTCGTTCGCGCTCTCGGGGCTGACCATCACGGCCGCGGTCGCGATGCTCTTCCTGGCGCTCTTCCCGAACGTCATGCCGTCCTCGCTGAACGACACCTGGAGCCTCACGGTCACCAACGCCTCGTCCACCCCGTACACCCTGAAGATCATGACCTGGTGCGCAGGGATCGCTACTCCCGTGGTGCTGATCTACCAGGGCTGGACGTACTGGGTGTTCCGCAAGCGGATCGGTACGCAGCACATCGCCGAAGCGCACTGACGCGCCGAGGACGCGCCCGGCGGATCGCGGCCGAGCCCGATCCGCCGGGCGCGTCCTGGGGACGGTCCGACACGTCCCGCCTGGTCCACCGCCCGAGCTCATTGGGGATGTTTCACGTGAAACCGATCGACCCGCGCCTCCTCCACTACGCCCGTGCCACCCGCCTCTTCCTGGCGGCCGTGGTAGCACTCGGAGTGGCCGGGGCGGCGCTGGTCATCGCCCAGGCCATGCTCATCGCCGAAGTCGTGGTGGGTGGGTTCGAGGACGGGCTGACCGTTACCGAGCTGCGGACCCCGCTGATGCTGCTGGCGGTGGTCGCGCTCGGCAGGGGGCTGGTCTCCTGGCTGACCGAGCTCGCTGCGTACCGGGCCAGTGCGGCGGTCAAGTCCGAGCTCCGCGGCCGGCTGCTCGACCGCGCCGCGGCGCTCGGACCGGACTGGCTGAGCGGGCAGCGCACCGGCTCTCTGGTGGCGCTCGCCACCCGCGGTGTCGACGCGCTGGACGACTACTTCGCGCGCTACCTGCCGCAGCTCGGGCTCGCGGTCGTCGTGCCCGTGGCGGTCCTCGCCAGGATCGTTACCGAGGACTGGGTCTCGGCCGCGATCATCGTCGTCACGCTGCCGCTCATCCCGCTCTTCATGATCCTGATCGGCTGGGCCACCCAGTCCCGGATGGACCGCCAGTGGCGGCTGCTCTCCCGGCTCTCCGGACACTTCCTCGACGTGGTCGCCGGACTGCCGACACTGAAGGTCTTCGGCCGGGCCAAGGCCCAGGCCGAGTCCATCCGCACCATCACATCGCAGTACCGCCGGGCCACTCTGCGGACTCTGCGGATCGCGTTCCTGTCCTCCTTCGCCCTGGAACTTCTCGCCACCCTGTCGGTGGCGCTGGTCGCCGTCACCATCGGGATGCGGCTCGTGCACGGCGAACTGGACCTCTACACCGGCCTGGTGGTGCTGATCCTCGCGCCCGAGGCATACCTGCCGATCCGGCAGGTCGGGGCGCAGTACCACGCCGCTGCCGAGGGGCTCTCGGCCGCGGAGGAGATCTTTGCGGTCCTGGAGACCGAGGTGCGGGCGGGCGGTACGGCGGACGTCCCGCAGTCGCTGAGGCTGGATCTGGAGGGGGTGACGGTACGGCACGAGGGCCGTACCGCTCCGTCACTGGACGGGGCCTCGCTGGTGGTCGAGGAGGGCGAGACCGTCGCCCTGGTCGGCCCGAGCGGTGCCGGGAAGTCCACACTGCTCCACGTGGTCCTGGGGTTCGCGGAGCCCGACGAAGGGCGGGTGCGGGTCGGTGGCGTGGATCTGGCGGCACTTGCGCCCGAGCGCTGGCGGGAGCGGATCGCCTGGGTTCCGCAGCGCCCGCATCTCTTCGCGGGCACGGTCGCGGAGAACGTACGGCTCGCCCGACCGGACGCGGACGACAGCGCGGTCACGGCGGCACTGCGGGACGCGGGGGCGTACGACTTCGTGGCGGACCTTCCCGACGGTGCGCAGACACTGCTCGGCGAGGACGGCGCGGGACTCTCCGCCGGCCAGCGGCAACGGCTCGCGCTTGCGCGGGCGTTCCTCGCCGACCGGCCGCTGCTGCTGCTCGACGAGCCGACCGCGAGCCTGGACGGCGAGACGGAGGCCGGGATCGTCGACGCGGTACGGAGGCTGGCAGCGGGGCGGACCGTGCTGCTCGTCGTGCACCGGCCGGCGCTGCTCGCGGTCGCCGACCGGGTGGTGGCACTGGAACCGGGCGTGGCACCGGAACACGCGGCAGCAGCGGAGCCGGTCGGGGTGGACGGACCGGCTCGCGCCTCCGATGACGTACCCAAAGGCACGGGGGAACCCGAGACGCTGCGGGAGACCGCGGCACGGTCCGGCCAGGTGCTCGCCCGGGTCCGGGAGGCCGCAGGGGCACACCGCGGACAGCTGGCGCTTGCGCTCCTGCTGGGCAGCCTCGCCCTGGGCTCGGCCGTCGGGCTCATGGCCGTCTCCGGCTGGCTGATCTCCCGCGCCTCCGAACAGCCCCCGGTGCTCTATCTGATGGTCGCCGTGACCGCGACCCGTGCTTTCGGGCTCGGCCGCGCCGTCTTCCGCTACGCCGAGCGTCTCGTCTCGCACGACGCGGTGCTCAAGATGCTCGCCGAGCTGCGCGTCGCCGTGTACCGCGGGCTGGAACGCGTCGCGCCGGCCGGGCTGGCCCGGACCCGGCGCGGAGACCTGCTGTCCCGGCTCGTCGCCGATGTGGACGCGCTGCAGGACTACTGGCTGCGGTGGCTGCTGCCCGCCGGGACCGCGGCGGTCGTGGGGGTGGCGGCCGCCGGGTTCACCGGCTGGATGCTGCCCCAGGCGGGCGTCGTGCTCGCTGTCGGGCTGCTGCTGGCCGGGGTCGGGGTGCCGCTGGTGACCGGCGCCTGCGCCCGCCGCGCGGAACGTCAACTGGCACCCGCGCGAGCCGATCTGGCCACCCGGATCACCGATCTGCTCGGCGGGACCGCCGAACTGACCGTCGCGGGCGCCCTGCCCGCGCGTTCGGCGCGGACCCGCGAGGCCGACGGCGTCCTGACCCGGATCGCGGCCCGGGCGGCAACGGCCACCGCGCTCGGGGGCGGGCTCTCCGCCGCGATCTGCGGTCTGACGGTTGTCGCTGTCGCGCTCGTCTCCGTGCCGGCGGTTCTCGACGGGCGGCTGGCGGGAGTGGAGCTCGCGGTGGTGGTGCTCACCCCGCTCGCCGCGTTCGAGGCCGTGACCGGCCTGCCGCTCGCCGTGCAGTACCGGCAGCGGGTCAAGCGGAGTGCGGAGCGGGTGTACGAGGTGCTGGACGCCCCGGTGCCGGTACTCGAACCCGCCGCCCCGGCCGATCCACCCGCCTCTCCCTTCCCGCTGGAGGTACGCGGGCTGGCGGCCCGGTACGCAGGAGCGTCGCGGGACGCCCTGGACTCCGTCGACCTGACGCTGACCGCCGGGCGGCGCATCGCCGTCGTCGGCCCTTCGGGCTCGGGGAAGACCACCCTCGCGCAGGTCCTGCTCCGCTTCCTGGACGCGCGGTCGGGGACGTACCGGATCGGTGGTGTGGAAGCCTCCGCACTGGACGGCGACACGGTCCGGCGGTTCGTCGGGCTGTGCGCCCAAGACGCCCATGTCTTCGACAGTTCCATCCGGGAGAACCTGCGGCTGGCCCGCACCGGCGCGACGGACGACGAACTGCGGGGCGCCCTCGCACAGGCACGGCTGCTCGACTGGGTGCAGGCGCTGCCCGACGGGCTCGACACGCTCGTCGGCGAGCATGGCGCCCGCCTCTCCGGCGGCCAGCGGCAACGGCTCGCGCTGGCCCGCGCGCTCCTCGCCGACTTCCCCGTACTCGTCCTGGACGAGCCCGCCGAACATCTCGACCTGGCGACGGCAGACGCCCTGACGGCAGATCTGCTCGCCGCCACCCGGGGCCGCACAACGATTCTGATCACCCATCGGCTGGCGGGGCTCGAAGCGGTCGACGAGGTGGTCGTGATGGACGCGGGCAGGATCGTGCAGCGCGGTCCGTACGCCGACCTCGAGACGGTGGAGGGGCCGTTGAGCCGGATGCTGGAGCGCGAACAGGAGACCGTACGGATCCCGGCTCCCGCAGGACGGGTGTAGAAGCACCCGGGCAGGCCCGCCGGGCAGGGGCCGGAGCGGTGTGCCGGACCACCGGCCGACTTTCCTCCCCAAAAGGGGCTAAGACTGACCGGCACATGGGGGGCGGCGTCGCGGGGCTGGGTGCGCACATCTGCGGCGTTGTCGTCAGTCAGCAACTCCCCCATGGCCCGAAAGGCAGGGGAGGGGCCCCCTTCGCGTTGCCTCCCTCCTCCGTCTTGCAGTCGCACGCACCCAGCCCCGCTCCTTCTCCCACCCCCCATGTGCCGGTCGGTCTCACTAGGCTCTGGGTATGCCAGAGCCGGACCCGAAGGACTCACTCGAAGCCGCGACGCAGGCGACCCGCAGCCTGCAGGGTCTGTCCACCGAGCTCACCGCCCGCGTCCCGCAGCTGCTGGAAGCCATGCGCTCCGTCGGCACCGGTCTCGAACTGCATTCCACCCTCGACCGGATCTGCGAGACCGCTGCCGAACTCGCCCACGCCCGCTACGCCGCCATCGGCGTCGTCGACACCAACGGCAAGGGACTCTCCGGCTTCCTCACGTACGGGGTGTCGGAGGCGGTGGAAGCCGAGATCGGACACCGGCCCGGCGGTCAGAGGGGATTGCTCGGCGCACTCATTCACGACCCGGCACCGGTGCGGCTCGCAGATCTGACAGCCGATCCGAGGTTCGTCGGATTCCCCGCCGGCCATCCACCGATGCGGACTTTTCTCGGGGTCCCCATCCGCGTACAGGGAGAAATCTTCGGCAACCTCTATCTGGCCGAGAAGGAGGGCGGGGGCGAGTTCAACGACTACGACCTGCACATGGTGCGGGTGCTCGCCACGGAGGCAGGGATCGCCATCGGCAACGCCCGGCTCTACGAGGCGGCGCGCCAGCGCGAGCGGTGGATCGACGGATCGGTGGCCGTGACCACTGCGCTGCTCTCCGGCGGGGACGCGGACGACGCGCTTGCCGTCGTCGCCGAACAGGCCCGCAATCTCGCCGCCTCCGCTGCCGGGATCGTGCTTCTGCCGGCTGAGGAGGGCGGTCTGGAGATCGTCGCCGTCTCCGCCGACAGCCCGTCCGCCTCGCTCGGGATGATCATCGGTCCGGAGAACCCGGTGGCAGCGAAGCTGCTGGCCGGTGAGGCGGTCTTCATGGACGACTCGGCCACCGACTCCCGCATGATCACCAGGCTCGCCCACCAGTTCGGCCCGAGCATGCTGCTGCCGCTGCACAGCGGTGGGCGGGTGCTCGGCGCGCTCGCCACCCCGCGCGCCCGGGGCGACCGGCCGTTCACCGCGACCGAGCGGACGCTGGCCACACAGTTCGCCTCGCAGGCCGCACTCGCGCTGATCATGGCCGAGGCGCAGCGGGACCGGGAGCGGCTCGCGGTCTACGAGGACCGCGACCGAATCGCCCGCGATCTGCACGACCTGGTCGTCCAGCGGCTGTTCGCCACCGGGATGATGCTGGAGAGCGCCCAGCGCGGGTCGGTCGTACCCGAGGTGCAGACCGGAGTGGGGCGGGCCGTGGACGAACTGGACGTGACGATCCAGGAGATCCGCACCGCGATCTTCGCGTTGCAGCAGGAACCGGCCGAGGCGCCGTCCGGGCTGCGGGCCCGCGTCCTGCGCGAGATCAACATGGCGGCCGTCCCGCTGGGCTTCAAGCCCTCGCACCGCTTCCTCGGCCCGGTCGACTCGCTGGTCGGCGAGCTGACCGGCAAGAACCTGATCGCGGCGCTGCGGGAGGCGCTCTCCAACGCCTTCCGGCATGCCGAGGCGTCCTTGATCGACGTGGTCGTCGACGCGACCGTCACGCTGCCCGACGGACGCGACGCGGTGCGGCTGTCGGTCGCCGACGACGGCGTGGGTATTCCGGAGGGCGGGCGGCGCAGCGGGCTGCGGAACCTGGCGCGCCGGGCGGAGTCGCTGGGCGGGTCGAGCTGGTTCGGGCCGGGCCTCGGCGAGGACGGGGGCGGTACGACCGTGGTGTGGGAGGTGCCGCTCTGAGGGCCTCGTCGGAGTTCGGGCCGGGGATCCTTCAGCTCTGGCTGAGGTACTTCCGGCGCTCGGCCACGAGCCGCTCGATGACGATCGCTACGCCGTCCTCCTCGTTGGTGACGGTCCGCCCGGAGGCGGCGGCCACCGCGGCCGGGTGGGCGTTGCCCATCGCGTACGAGGTGCCCGCCCAGCTCAGCATCTCCACGTCGTTCGGCATGTCCCCGAAGGCGACGACCTCGGCGGGCGAGATGCCGCGCTCGGCGCAGCACAGCGCGAGGGTGCTGGCCTTGGAGACGCCGAGTCCGCTGATCTCCAGCAGGGCTGTCGGGCTGGACCGGGTGAGGGACGCCCGGTCACCGGCTGCCGTGTGTGCGACGGCGAGGAAGTCGTCCGGGGCCAGTTCGGCGTGGTGTGCGAGGAGCTTCAGTACAGGGGCTCCGGCGCCCGGCGTCTCTTCGTGGAGGAGCTTCTCGGCAGTGGCGACGGTGGCGCCCGGGTCGAGATGGAACGGCGGGTAGGCCGGTTCGTAGTGGATGCCGGTCGCCAGCTCGACAGCGAACGAGGTGCCCGGAGCGGCCGCGCGCAGGGCGTGGACGACATCGAGGGCGGCGGCGCGTTCCAGCGGGCGGACCTTGATCAGCCTGCCGCCCGCATGCAGGTCGGCGATCGCGGCGCCGTTCGCACAGATCGCCAGGCCGTGGCCGTGGACATGGTCGCTGACGACGTCCATCCAGCGGGCCGGGCGGCCGGTGACGAAGAAGACCTCGATCCCGGCCTCCTCGGCCGCGGCCAGCGCCGCGACCGTGCGGTCCGAGACGGTTTTGTCGTCGCGCAGCAGAGTGCCGTCCAGGTCGGTGGCGATCAGCCGGGGAGCGGCAGGCAGAGGCGAGTCGGTAGCTGAGGTCACCCGGCCATTCTCCCGTACAAGGGAGCGCGGGTGTGCGGAGGGGCGCGCATGTGAGGATGCGCGCCCCTGGCCAGGAGAACACGCCTGACGCATGTCAGGGGCAATGAGAAGGGCAGCCGGTGGTAGACAGGCCGGGGAGGAGCCGCTCACCTTGTCCCAGACAGGATCGCTGCTGCCTGGGAAGCCCTGATCGAAGCATGAGGCTGTGACGCTCCGGAGTTACGGGGAGACACGTCTGAGTCCGACGTAGGCTCGGTGGCATGAGCCTGCGCCTGAGCACCGTGATCCTGCCCGTCGACCGCTGGCACGAGGGAGGCCGCGTCACGTGGCAGCGCGCCGAGGAACTCGGCTTCCACGCCGCGTACACCTACGACCACCTGTCCTGGCGCAGCTTCCGGGATGGCCCCTGGTTCGGTGCGCTGCCCACCCTCACCGCCGCCGCCACGGCCACTGACCGGCTGCGCCTGGGCACCCTTGTTACGTCACCTAATTTCCGCCACCCGGTGACCCTCGCCAAGGAGCTGATCTCGCTCGACGACGTCTCCGGCGGGCGGATCACCCTCGGCATCGGGGCCGGCGGCAATGGCTTCGACGCCACGGCGCTCGGGCAGGAGGCGTGGACGCCGAAGGAGCGGGCGGACCGCTTCGGCGAGTTCGTGCCGCTGCTCGACCGGCTTCTCACCGAGGGCGCGGTCTCGCAGCGGGGCGACTTCTACACGGCGGTGGAGGCGCGGAACATCCCCGGCTGCGTCCAGCGGCCGCGGCTCCCCTTCGCGGTGGCGGCGACCGGCCCGCGCGGCCTGAAGCTCGCCGCGCGGTACGGGCAGGCGTGGGTGACGACCGGTGACCCGAAGCTGTACGAGGAGGGCACGTCCGAGCAGTCGGTCGAGGCGATCCGGGGCCAGGTCGAGAAGCTCGGCAAGGCGTGCGCGGAGATCGGCCGGGACGTGACGGAGCTCGACAAGATCCTGCTGCACGGCTTCACCCCGGACCGGGGCCGGCCGCTGGAGTCCGTGGACGCCTTCGTCGACTTCGCCGGGCGCCACCGCGAGCTCGGCTTCAACGAGATCGTGATCCACTGGCCGATCGCGGACTCCGACTTCGCCGCCGACCAGACCGTCTTCGAGGACATCGCTACCGAGGCCCTCGCCCAACTGGGCTGAATGTCGATCACTGCTCAGCCGGCGCGATGGATGGCCACGGGAGCGCGCCGCCTGGGCTCGTTGGCGCTGCCACTGCCTCACTGGCTTCGCCACGTTGAGCCGGTGAGCCAACGGCCCCGATGCGGCAGACCGGCGCCTTCGATGGCCAGTCTGCCGCGTTGGCCGGAGGTCGCGTTCGTGCTCCTGCCTCAGTTCATCCAGCCCTTTTCGTGCGCGAGGAGCGCGGCCTCCACTCTGTTGGTGGCGCCGAGGCGGCGCGCGGGAACGGCGCACCGACGAAGAGTCGGAAGTCGCAGGTCAGGCCGCGACAGGTGAAAGAGGCTTGCCTGAGGTGACGAGGGTGCCCAGGCGCAGCCGCTCGGTGGCGGCCGCCGCGGCGATCAAGGTCGGCACCGCGCCGAACCACGGCCCGTCGCGGAAGGTCCGCCACCGAATCGGTGATGACGAGGGTGCCTGGGGAGGTTCGGCGGGAGACCTGGTCGGCGCCGATGTCATCGGTGGCCCGCACCTCAGGATCGAATGCGTGGGCCATCTCGCGGATCGCGGGGACGTCGATTTCGGCGCCGATGCAGTGCGGACGGCCCATGAGGGCATTCACGCCGGATGGGGAGCCGACGCGGATCCGGGCGCCGCCGGGAGGGCGGGAGGGACGGGCAGACGACGGCCGGGGGCGGGCAGGCCGGGTTCAGCCGGGAAAGCGGAGGAACTCCGGCGGTACGGAGTCGGTCAGCCAGACCCCGTTCGCGCTGACGTAGAAGAGGTGGCCGGCGCGGTGCATTGCGCCCGCGTCCACCGAGAGGATCACGGGCCTGCCGCGTCGGGCGCCGACGCGGGTAGCCGTCTCACGGTCGGCCGAGAGGTGGACGTGGAGCCGGTTCATGGGGCGGAGCCCCTCGGTGCGGATCGCGTCGAGGGCGCGGCCCACAGTGCCGTGGTAGAGGTACGCGGGCGGCTGGGACGGAGACAGACCGAGGTCCACCGGGACGGTGTGGCCCTGGCTCGCCCGAATGCGGTCGCCTTCGATCGCGTAGCGCTGTTTGTCATTGGCGGCCACGACATGGTCGAGCTCGGCACGGGTGATGGGGAAGCCGTGCCTGGCCGCCGCCCGGAGGAGCTCATCGATCGTCACCCAGCCGTTCGGGTCGAGACGGATCCCGATCCGCTCGGGCTGGTGCCGCAGATGCTTTGCGAGGTACTTGGACACCTTGACGGTACGTCTTTCATCCATCCGGCCAGAGTGCCTGTGGCGATCTCGTCGGCGCATCGGAATGTGCTCACGATTCGCACCAACGATTTTCGTCCACAGGTTTGATCCACAGCCAACTGTGTTTATCCACAGGTGAATTGGCGATCCTGTGGACAAGTGGGGTCGCAATCAACCGTTTTGATCAATTCGCCTTGATTCATTGCGTGATGCGGCAAGTGCGTCCAATGTTCTTGCAGCTACCTCACGTTCAGCGGAGGCGGCGACAAAGGCGGCGACGTTCTGCGGACCAACCAGGCGCTGTACGGCCCGCATTGTTTCCGGCGGCAGTGGCACGGAACGCGGCTGGCTCGTCGAGGATCCCGGGATGAGCGATGCGTCAGCACCGAGATGGTGCTGCAGATGACGTGTGGCGAACGTCCGCATGGCCCGGGCCAGTTCCGCGTCCACTGTCTGCTGGGCGAGCGGGCGGAGTCGACGGACCAGCGAGGCGGCTTCGGCCGCATCCGCGTCCGTCGGTGGGCGATGGCCGAGGTAGCGCGCGAAAACATGCTCGGTGGTGAACTCCAGGAAACGGGTGGCGATGTGCTCGACATGACCGCGAAGTTCCCGCAGATGGCCGGAGATTGCGATGAGAGGTACGCCTGCGGCATGCAACTCGACTGCTACCGAGAGTTCTTGTGGGCTCGGGACCAGGAACTCGTCGTCCCGGCCCGGGATGCGCTCCAGCACGCCGAGCTCGACCGCCTCGGCTACCGCCTGATCGTCCTGCGCGCCGCCGAACTTCGCATACAGCTCGTCCCGGGTGATCCGGTCGGCCTGCTCGTCCGTCCACGGGCCGTGCACCTCGGCGACGAGCCCGAGCACTCCGCCCAGCCCGCGTCCCGCGTCCCACGCCTCCAGTAGTTCCTTGATGCTGGCCAGCGTGTAACCGCGGTCCAGCAGGTCGGCGATCTGCCGGAGCCGGGCGAGATGCGTGTCCCGGTACACATTGGCCCGGCCGCGCCGCTCCGGCGTCGGCAGCAGACCCCGGTCCTGATAGGCCCGGATCGTGCGGACCGTGGCACCGCTCGCATGCGCCAGGTCCTCGATCCGGTACTCGGCAGCGGAACGCTTCGTTGCCGCGGACGGCCCGGCCCCGCTCACAGCGGCGGCTTCAGCCGGGCGAGCCCGCGCAGCGCGCCGGGACTGAGCCGGGACAGGAAGCGGGACGCCCGTGCCTCCGGTGTCACCGGCACCACGGCCCGGTTGCGCGCCACGGCCTCGAGGATCGCGTCCGCGACCTTCTCCGGTGGGTAGTTGCGGAGCCCGTACAGCCGGCTGGTCCGCTTCCGCAGACGCGTCTCCTCGTCGGCGTCGGCCCCGGCGAAGTGCGTGGTCGCCGTGATGTTGGTGTTGACGATGCCGGGGCAGATGGCGCTGACCCCGATCGACCGCTCGGCCAGTTCGGCCCGCAGGCACTCGCTGAGCATCAGCACGGCCGCCTTGGAGGTGCTGTACGCGGGCAGCGCCCGGGACGGCTGATAGGCGGCGGCGGAGGCGGTGTTGACGATATGGCCGCCCTGGCCGCGCTCGGCCATCTGCCCGCCGAAGATCCGGCAACCGTGGATGACGCCCCACAGATTGACGTCCAGGACGTTCTTCCAGTCCTCGCTCGTGGTCTCCAGGAAGGAGCCGGACAGACCGATCCCGGCGTTGTTGACCAGGACGTCGACGATACCGTACTCGGCGGCGACCTTCTCGGCGAGCTTCTCCATCGCCTGCTCGTCGCTGACGTCCACCGCCTCGCCCCAGGCAGCGGGCGAGCCGATCAGCCGGGCCATCTCCGCCGTTCTGGCCGCCCCTTCCGCGTCACGGTCCACGGCCACCACCCGGGCACCCGCCTCCGCGAACGCGAACGCGGTGGCCCGCCCGATCCCGCCCGCTGCGCCCGTCACCAGGACCAGCTGACCGCCGAACCGGTCGGCGTACGCCCCGGTCGGTGCGGTGTCCGGGACCGGCCGTCCGTCTTCCAGCGCCGACTCGTTGGCGGCGACGAACTCGCTGATCCAGGAGGCAAGCTGGTCCGGGCGGGTACGCGGCACCCAGTGCTTGGCCGGCAGGGAGCGCCGTACCAAGTACGGTACCCACCGGTCCAGTTGGTCGTACAGCTTCTCCGAAAGGAAGATGTCACCCGTCGGCGTGATCAGCTGGACCGGCACGTGCGCGTACGCGTCGGCGCGCGGTCTGTGCAGCCGGGCGCGGACGTTGTCCCGGTAGAGCCAGGCGCCGTGCGCGGCGTCGTTCGGCAGGGACGGCGTCGGGTAGTCGCCCCCGGGTATCTTCTCCATCCGCTGGAGTATCCGCGGCCACTGCTTGCCGAGCGGGCCGCGCCAGGCGAGCTCCGGCAGCACCGGCGTGTGCAGCATGTACACGTACCAGGACTTGGCCCCCTGGCCGAGCAGCTGACCGACCCGGCGCGGGGTGGGCCGCGTCATCCGCTGCTTGATCCAGTGACCGAAGTGGTCCAGGGAGGGACCCGACATCGATGTGAAGGAGGCGATCCGGCCCTCGGTGCGTCTGACCGTCGCGAACTCCCACGACTGGACCGAACCCCAGTCGTGCCCGACCAGGTGCACCGGCCGGTCCGGACTCACCGCATCGACGACGGCCAGGAAGTCGTCGGTGAGCTTCTCCAGGGTGAACCCGCCGCGCAGCGGCTCCGGAGCCGTCGACCGGCCGTGGCCGCGCACGTCGTACAGGACGACGTGCCACTGCTCGGCCAACTGCGCCGCGACCCGCGTCCAGACTTCCTTGCTGTCCGGATAGCCGTGCACCAGCACGACCGTCGGACGCGTCTCGTCGCCCAGCTCGGCGACGCACAGCTCGATTCCGCCCGTACGCACTCGGCGTTCGCGGAACCCCGGCACATCCTGCAGCCTCACGCCACCACCCTCTCCTCGGCCCAGCGCCGCACATGCGGCAGATCGTCGTCCAGCCAGAAGGCGCTCTGCTCGGGGTCCTTGGAATCGGTGACGACCAGGATCTCCTCGAACTTCGCGCCCGTACCCCGGAATCCGAGATGGGGTTCGACCGCCCACAGCCCCGGCTGCGGCGGGTGGTCGGAGAAGCGGTACGGACTCCACAGCGGAGACCAGCCGTCCCGGTGGCCGTGCACCGCATCGCTGACGAGGCCCTTGAGCGACTGCGTACCGAACCCGAACACCCGCGGTGACCATCGGCGCTCAGCCACGCGGTCGACCTTGTGGGCGATGACTCCGAAGGGATAGGCGCGGTGCCTGTTGGCGTACCCCTGCTTGATCATCAGGCGCTCGACGTCCTCATAGATCTCGCGCAGCGAACGTCGCTCGCGCACCTCGTCCAGGATCAGCGCGCGGTGGACCTCAAGATCGGCAAGGAGCTTGTCGTGCAACGGGTTGAGCCCGAGACAGCCGGAATATCCGATGTCCGCCGTGAACCCCTTGTACACCGGAGCCATGTCGAGGATGAACGGCATCCCGGGCTCCAGCTTCCGGTTGGTCGGGAAGAACTGCAGCGGCACCTTGAAACCGGCGAACGCCGTGCGGTCCCCGAACCAGGCGAACGGGAGATGGAACCAGTCACGGACCCCTCGTTCGCGCAGCCACTCCCGCTGCATCCGGGCCGCCTCGCGCTCTGTCACCCCCGGTTCGAGCCGTGCGGCGACCGCCTCCGCGCAGGCGTACGCGAGGCGTTGCACCTCTCTGAACCCCTGGAGCTCCTGGGGCAGTCCGTCCTTCACCGGTGAGGTCATGCCGCCGTCCGTCCCATGCCGTGTGCGGTACGTGCTCGTAACGTGACACTGATGAATGTGACAATGTCCGGCGGCTGCGTCAAGGGGTGCGCAAGACCTGTGGACAACTCCCCGAGCTCTCCCCTCCGGCCCTGCTCCCGGCCACCACCCCCTACATTCGTCGTCCTCCCTCGCGGGGTCCCCCTACGGGGCCGTACGACTGAAGGCTGACGCGGATCCAACCGCCTGGTCTGACGACCGGTGTGGCCCGCGCCACTACCGTCGAAGACGTGACTGTGATCGCGACCGAAAGCCTGAGCAAGCGGTTCCCCCGGGTGACCGCGCTTGACCGGCTCTCCCTGGACATCGGGCCCGGTGTAACCGGCCTGGTGGGCGCCAATGGAGCCGGCAAGTCCACACTGATCAAGATCCTGCTGGGTCTGTCCCCCGCCACCGAAGGCCGGGCCTCGGTGCTCGGGCTGGACGTCGCCACCAGTGGTGCGGCCATCCGGGAACGGGTCGGCTACATGCCCGAGCACGACTGCCTGCCGCCGGACGTCTCGGCCACCGAGTTCGTCGTCCACATGGCGCGGATGTCCGGCCTGCCGCCGACGGCAGCGCGCGAGCGCACCGCCGACACGCTGCGACACGTCGGTCTGTACGAGGAGCGCTACCGCCCCATCGGCGGCTACTCGACCGGCATGAGGCAGCGCGTGAAGCTGGCCCAGGCGCTGGTCCACGACCCGCAGCTGGTCCTCCTCGACGAGCCGACCAACGGCCTGGACCCGGTCGGCCGCGACGACATGCTCGGCCTGATCCGCCGCGTCCACACCGACTTCGGCATCTCGGTCCTGGTGACCTCCCACCTTCTGGGAGAGCTGGAGCGCACCTGCGACCATGTCGTCGTCATCGACGGCGGCGCGCTGCTGCGCTCCAGCTCCACCAGCGACTTCACCCAGACCACCACGACCCTCGCGGTCGAGGTCACCGACAGCGACGCCCACCCCGACGGCACGGACGCACTGCGCCGGGCGCTCACGGCAGCCGGTGTCAGTCTTCTGGGCCGCGACGGACTCGAGGCGGACGGTCTGCCCGGCGCCGGTCACATCCTGCTGATCGAGGCCACCGGCGAGGAGACGTACGACGTCGTCCGCGACAGCGTCGCCGGGCTCGGACTCGGTCTCGTACGGATGGAACAGCGGCGCCACCACATCGCCGAGGTCTTTCGTACCGAAGGCACCGCAGAGACCGCGGAGACGGTCCTGGCCGGAGCCGCACAGCAGAAGGGGAGCGGTCGCGATGAACACTGAGACCGGGGCCGTGACCGGGATCGACAACACCCGGATCCACAACATCGGGTACCGCGCCTACGACGGCCCGCGCCTGGGCCGCGGCTATGCCCGCCGTTCCCTCTACTCGCAGTCGCTGCGGGGCTCCTTCGGGCTGGGCCGTTCCGCCAAGTCCAAGGTGCTGCCGATGCTGCTCTTCGGCGTGATGTGCCTGGTCGCGCTGATCATCGTGGCCGTCGCGATGGCCACGCCCAACGCGACGAAGCTCGTGATCAAGTACACGGACTTCGCTATCTATCTGCAGGCCGTCATCGGCCTCTTCCTCGCCTCGCAGGCACCGCAGTCCGTCTCCCGGGACCTCCGCTTCAAGAGCGTCCCGCTGTACTTCTCGCGCCCCATCGAACGGGTCGACTACGTCGTCGCCAAGTACGCCGCGATGGCATCCGCCCTGTTCATCCTCACCGTGACACCGCTTCTCGTGATGTATGTGGGCGCCCTGCTGGCGAAGTTCGACTTCGCCGACCAGACCAAGTGGTTCGGACAGGGGCTGGTGTCGGTGGCCCTGCTCTCCGTGCTCTTCGCCGGACTCGGCCTGGTGATGGCCGCACTGACTCCGCGCCGCGGCTTCGGCGTCGCCGCGGTGATCGCCGTGCTGACCATCTCGTACGGAGCGGTCTCCACCGTCCAGGCCATCGCCTGGCAGACGGGCTCGCCCGGCGCCGTGCAGTGGCTGGGGCTCTTCTCCCCCCTCACGCTGATCGGCGGTGTCCAGAGCGCGTTCCTCGGTGCCACCTCCGCCTTCCCCGGAGGCGAATCACCGGGTGCCGGGACAGGCGTGGTGTATCTGATCGTTGTCCTCGCGCTCGTCGCCGGCTCGTACGCCGTACTGATGCGCCGCTACCGGAGGGTCGGGCTGTGACCACCATCGAGATCGACCACACCTCGCGCTGGTTCGGCAATGTGGTCGCCGTCAACGACGTGAGCATGACCGTGGGACCCGGCGTGACCGGGCTGCTCGGCCCCAACGGTGCGGGGAAGTCCACGCTGATCAACATGATGGCCGGGTTCCTCGCACCGTCGACCGGCAAGGTCACCCTCGACGGCGCGCTGATCTGGCGCAACGAGGAGGTGTACCGGCAGATCGGCATCGTCCCGGAGCGGGAGGCGATGTACGACTTCCTCACCGGCCGCGAATTCGTCGTCGCCAACGCGGAACTGCAGGGACTCGACGAGGCTGCCGCGCAGAAGGCGCTGGCCACGGTCGAGATGGAGTACGCGCAGGACCGCAAGATCGCCACGTACAGCAAGGGCATGCGGCAGCGCGTGAAGATGGCGTCCGCGCTGGTCCACGAGCCGTCCGTGCTGCTGCTCGACGAACCGTTCAACGGGATGGACCCCCGCCAGCGCATGCAGCTGATGGAGCTGCTGCGGCGGATGGGCGCCGAGGGCCGTACGGTCCTCTTCTCCTCCCACATCCTCGAAGAAGTCGAGCAACTCGCCTCGCACATCGAGGTGATCGTGGCCGGACGGCATGCCGCATCCGGTGACTTCCGGAAGATCCGCCGACTGATGACGGACCGGCCGCACCGCTATCTCGTACGGTCCAGCGACGACCGCGCCCTCGCCGCCGCGCTCATCGCCGACCCGTCGACAGCCGGGATCGAAGTCGACCTGAGCGAGCAGGCGCTGCGTATCCAGGCGGTCGACTTCGGACGGTTCACCACGCTGCTGCCGAAGGTCGCGCGGGAACACGGCATCCGTCTGCTGACCGTCTCGCCGTCCGACGAGTCCCTCGAATCGGTCTTTTCCTATCTCGTAGCGGCCTGAGTAGTGGCCTGAAAGGAGCTGTGAAGCGTCATGTACAACCCCACAGTCGCCCGGCTCACCTACCGGGCCCTGCTCGGCCGGCGCAGGGCTGCGATCCTCTTCGTCCTGCCCGCGCTGCTGATCGTCATCGCCGTAGCGGTACGGGCGTTCGCCGGGGCCGATGACCAGGTCGCCGTTGATGTGCTGGGCGGTTTCGCCATCGCCACGATGGTGCCGCTGATCGGTGTGATCGCCGGTACGGGGGCCATCGGCCCCGAGATCGACGACGGATCGATCGTCTATCTGCTGGCCAAGCCGGTGAAACGGCCGACGATCATCTTCACCAAGCTGATCGTGGCGATCGCCGTGACGATGGTCTTCTCCGCCCTGCCGACTTTCGCCGCGGGCATGATCCTCAACGGCAACGGCCAGCAGATCGCGGTGGCGTACACGATCGCGGCGCTGGTCGCCTCCATCGCGTACAGCGCGCTGTTCCTGCTGCTCGGCACGGTCAGCAGGCATGCGGTGGTCTTCGGCCTGGTCTACGCGCTGGTGTGGGAGGCGCTCTTCGGCAGCTTCGTGCCCGGGGCGCGCACGCTCAGCGTGCAGCAGTGGTCGCTCGCGCTTGCCGAAAAGGTCGGCGGGGAAGGTGCGATCACCTCAGAGGTCGGACTGCCGCTCGCGACGGTTCTGCTGGCGGCTGTCACGGTGCTCGCCACTTGGTACGCGGGTCAGAAACTTCGCACACTGAAGCTCGCCGGCGAGGAGTGAGCCGAAGGGCTCTGCTGCCCCCTGTGTCCGTCAACCCCTGTCCGCCGGGCGGGGGTTGACGCATGAACGGACAGTCGTACGCGTAACTGTACGGTTATCGGTTCGTTGTTCAGGGAGCGTGGAGGCAATGAGAATCCGTGGCGTCGTAGCGTTCGTGAAATTAAGGATTGCCGACTCCGGCTCCGGCGAGACGGTGCGGGCCGGGTCGGTCATTGGGTGAGTGGCAACCGTGAGCGTCCTCCGCCCCTGAAGCCCGGGGACAGGGTCGTCCATTGCCGGTTTCCCGAACGGAAGGCATGCCCATGCCCACGGAAGTCGCCCTGCTCGAATCGCGTGCGCTGCGCGTCGAGCAGATGGGGCGCGTCGACGTCCTCGACAAGGTCAAGAGCCTTGTCATGCTCCCTGACGGAATTCACGTCCGCACAGAGGATGTGGCTCGTTACTTCGAAGTATCCACAGAGGTCGTCAAGAAGGTGATCCAGCGCCATCGTGGCGAGATGGAGGAGAACGGCCTCACGCTACTGCGAGGCTCTGATCTGCGAAACTTCCATAGGGACATGATGTCCCTATGGGGTGGCCGTGAGGGTGAAAGTTATCCACAGGCGGCCACTCGACTCACCCTGTTCACCCGCCGGACCGTGCTCAACGTCGCCATGCTTCTTCGCGACAGCGACATCGCTCGATGCGTCCGTACCTACCTCCTGGGTGCGGAGGAGGATCTGCGGACAGGGCTCGCCTCGCTCGACCGTCGGGTCACTCGCGTCGAGAGCTGCCTGGCCGGAGTCGGTTCGGCGCTCCAGGAGCTCGGGCCGGTACTCAACCGGATGTCGCACCGGCTCGACAGCCTCGACCGCAGGCTGGAAACCACGAATCGGGTCGTCGGCGCGATGAGTGTCCGGCTCGGGGGCATGTCCGAGGACATCGTCCGTATCGATGCGCGGATGGACGACTTCGTCCGTCAGCTCCAGGATCTGCGACGTCACCGTAGGCGCCGCTGATCCCCGTCCGCCGCTAGCTGTCCGCCCACGGCCAGGCGTGCGTGGGCTGGGGGCGGACAGCTGGCACTCCCCGTCGGTCGTCGCCGCTCGAATAATGGGTGGCGGACAGGGACGGCGCCAGGCACAGTGGTTGAGGAATGAGGAAGGCACGCCACAGGACCGGGAAAGGAGCGCGACGATGACCGGGAGTACGAGTCCGTCGAGTTCCCACCAGGGCGGCCCGGAGCAGGCGTCGGAGTAACCATCACTTCACTCCGCCGAGCCGCTCCCGGCAGGACGCCCGGGGCGGCTTCTTTGCGCGCATCGCGCGGCCGCCCACCCGGAGGATTGGCCGAGTGGTAAGGCAGCGGCTTGCTAAGCCGTGGTCGGGGCTGTTGACCCCGCGCGCGTTCGATCCGCGCATCCTCCGCACAGATTTCGGCACGGACAACCCCGCGCCGAGGCCCTACACGATCACGGGCCGGGCGCATGCCTGCACCCCGCCCGTGATTCTCCGTGTTCGCGCGGACTGCTGGAGCTGCCTAGAGCAGCCGCTCCAGCACCACGGCGATGCCGTCGTCCTCGTTCGAGGCGGTGATCTCGTGCGCGACGGCCTTCAGGGCGTCATGCGCGTTGGCCATCGCGACCCCGTGCTGCGCCCAGGCGAACATCGGAATGTCGTTCGGCATGTCACCGAAGGCGATTGTGTCCGCCGCCTTCACACCCAGCCGGCGCGCCGCCAGCGAGAGCCCGGTCGCCTTGCTCAGCCCCAGCGGCAGGATCTCCACCACGCCCGGGCCTGCCATGACCACGTCCACCAGGTTGCCGACGGCCCCACGCGCTGCCTCCGCCAGTGCGTCGTCGTCGAGTTCCGGGTGCTGGATGTAGACCTTGTTCAGGGGCGCCGACCACATCTCGGTCGTGTCCCTCACGAATACGGCCGGCAGGGACCCTTCCTGGACACGGAAGCCGGGACCGACCAGCACCTCACCGTCGAGCCCGTCGCGGCTCGCCGCCAGCGCCAACGGCCCGACCTCCGCCTCGATCTTGGAGAGCGCGAGGCCGGCGAGCTGGCGGTCCAGCGTCAGCGACGTCAGCAGCTTGTGCTCGCCCGCGTGGTAGACCTGCGCGCCCTGGCCGCAGACCGCGATGCCCTGGTAGCCCAGGTCGTCCAGGATGTGCCGGGTCCACGGGACAGCCCGCCCGGTGACGATGATGTGCGCGGCACCGGCCGCGGTGACGGCGGCCAGTGCCTCGCGGGTGCGCTCGGAGACCGTGTCGTCGTTACGCAGCAGCGTCCCGTCGAGGTCAGTGGCGACGAGCTTGTACGGGAAGGTCACTTGGCGACCGGTTCCAGGACCTCGCGCCCGCCCAGGTACGGACGGAGCACCTCGGGCACCCGTACCGAACCGTCTGCCAACTGGTGGTTCTCCAGGATCGCCACGATCGTGCGCGGTACGGCGCAGAGCGTGCCGTTCAGTGTGGCGAGCGGCTGGAGGACCTTCTTGCCGTCGTGGGTGTCGCGCATCCGGACGGAGAGGCGGCGCGCCTGGAAACTGTCGCAGTTCGATGCGGACGTCAGCTCGCGGTACTTGCCCTGGGTCGGGATCCACGCCTCGCAGTCGAACTTCCGGGAGGCTGAGGCCCCCAGGTCGCCGGTGGCGACGTCGATCACCTGGAACGGCAGTTCGAGGGCGGTGAGCCACTGCTTCTCCCAGTCCAGGAGACGCCGGTGCTCCGACTCGGCGTCCGCCGGGTCGACGTACGAGAACATCTCGACCTTGTCGAACTGGTGGACGCGGAAGATGCCCCGGGTGTCCTTGCCGTACGTACCGGCCTCGCGGCGGTAGCACGGCGAGAAGCCCGCGTAGCGGAGCGGCAGCTTGTCCGCGTCGATGATCTCGTCCATGTGGTACGCGGCGAGCGGGACCTCGGAGGTGCCGACCAGGTAGTAGTCGTCCTTCTCCAGGTGGTACACGTTCTCCGCGGCCTGGCCGAGGAAGCCGGTGCCCTCCATGGCGCGCGGGCGCACCAGCGCGGGGGTCAGCATCGGGATGAACCCGGCCTCGGTGGCCTGCGCGATCGCGGCGTTGACGAGGGCGAGCTCCAGCAGCGCGCCGATACCCGTCAGGTAGTAGAAGCGCGAGCCGGACACCTTGGCGCCGCGCTCCATGTCGATCGCGCCGAGCGCCTCGCCGAGCTCCAGGTGGTCCTTGGGTTCGAAGCCCTCGGCGCCGAAGTCGCGGATGGTGCCGTGTGTCTCCAGGACGACGAAGTCCTCCTCGCCGCCGACCGGCACGTCCTCGTGGACGATGTTGCCGAGCTGCAGCAGTAGGCTCTTGGTCTCCGCGTCGGCCTCGTCCTGCGCCGCGTCGGCCGCCTTGACATCGGCCTTCAGCTGCTCGGCCCTCTTGAGCAGCTCGATGCGCTCCTCGGGAGAAGCCTTGGGGATGAGCTTTCCGAGCGACTTCTGCTCGGAACGGAGTTCGTCGAAGCGGACACCGGACGACCTGCGCCGCTCGTCGGCGGAGAGAAGGGCGTCGACGAGCGCGACGTCCTCTCCACGGGCGCGCTGGGAGGCGCGAACACGGTCGGGGTCCTCACGGAGCAGGCGAAGGTCAATCACCCCTCCAGGCTACCGGTGTGCGCTTCCGTAGCTCGAACCGATATTGCCAAGCGTGTCACTTTGTCCGAATTGCCGGACTTTGGAAAAGGGGGAGAATCGTCGACCGCGATCGATCCCGACTGTCAATAAGGAGCACCTATTCCCCTAAATGGTGCAGAAAGGGCTTTCGCCCTTGACGCATCAGCCATGCACGCAGGGGGAGTTGACGGTGCTTGTCCACAGGGGCGGGAAGCCCACCAGAGTTATCCACAGGCTGTGGGGGAGATCTGTGGACGCGGGAAGAGATCATTCCGAAAGCCGCATGAGGGCTCATGGATTCCCCGCTCAAACTCACTTCACACACTCATTCGGGTGGGAATTCCTCGCCCTAAGGAGTTGATCAATGGAATTGAGGTGACACAGGCATCCTGTAGCCCTGTGGGCGAATGTGGGGCGTGTGGGGCGATTTGTCGACCATGTCGTGTTGGGGTGTCGACTTGTCCCCAGGCCGAGAACCAGCCCTGTGGATAACTCTCTTGTGGATTGTGAAAATCGGCAGGTAATACCGGCGATAGGGGCGCGCAGCCATGGCAGGGAACGCAACCCCGCCATCGGCTCAGGCGCCGGGCCAGAGCTTCGGCGCCGGCCGTCACCCCAGGCCCTCAGGCCCGATCGTCCGGTTCCTGGTCAGGCGCGGCCGTCCTGGACCCGGGCCAGCCAGTCCGAGGCGTCCGTGAACTCCCTGTCCGACGTCCCGTCGCGCAGCGGTCGCACGTCCTCCGGCGCCACCCCCGCACGGGGATACGAACCGAGGAACCGCACCTTCGGGCAGATCCGCTTCAGCCCCATCAGTGCCTCCCCGACGCGACGGTCCGCGATGTGTCCCTCGGCGTCGACCGCGAAGCAGTAGTTCCCGATGCCCGCCCCGGTCGGCCGCGACTGGATCAGCATGAGGTTCACGCCGCGCACCATGAATTCCTGGAGGAGTTCGAGCAGTGCGCCGGGGTGGTCGTCGCCCAGCCAGATGACCACCGACGTCTTGTCCGCGCCGGTCGGCGCCGCGGGCCGGGCAGGGCGCCCCACCAGCACGAAGCGCGTCTGCGCGTTCTCCGCGTCGTGGATCTCCGTCACCAGCGGTTCGAGGCCGTAGGTGGCCGCCGCGAACTCACCGGCGAAGGCGGCGTCGTACCGCCCTTCCTGCACCAGCCGCGCGCCGTCCGCGTTGGACGCGGCCGACTCCCATACGGCCTCCGGCAGATGGGCCGCCATCCAGTTGCGTACCTGTGGCTGTGCCGCCGGGTGTGCGGTGACGGTCTTGATGTCGTGCAGTTTGGTGCCGGGCCGCACGAGCAGCGCGAAGGTGATGGAGAGCAGCACCTCGCGGTAGATCATCAGTGGTTCGCCAGCGGTCAGCTCGTCGAGGGTCGCGGTGATGCCGCCCTCGACGGAGTTCTCGATCGGTACGAGGGCGGCCGCGGCAGCCCCGCTCCGTACCGCGTCCAGTGCCGCCGGTACGGAGACCATCGGGACGAGTTCCCGAGTGGCGGCTTCCGGGAGCGTACGGAGGGCGACCTCGGTGAAGGTGCCTTCGGGACCGAGATAGGCGTAGCGCGTGGCGGACATACCGTCACCCTAGTGCGCCTTGCCCGCTCAGGACTCCAGGAGCCGCTGCCCCACGTATTCCCCTTTCGCCGCACCGCCCGGCACTGCGAAGAGGCCACTCGCCTCGTGCCGGACGAACGGCGACAGCGCATCGCCCCGGTCGAGTTTGCGCTGTACTGGTACGAATCCCTTCAGCGGATCCGCCTGCCAGCAGATGAACAGCAGCCCGGCGTCGGGAGTGCCGTCGGCTGCGATGCCGTCGTGGTAGGAGAAGGGGCGCCGCAGCATCGCAGCCCCGCTGTTCCGCTCGGGGGAGGAGATCCGGGCGTGGGCGTTGTCCGGGATCAGCAGCCTGCCGTCGGGGCCCGCCTTGTCGAGGTCCATCGGGGTGGTCTCGGTGCCACCGCTCAGCGGCGCGCCGTCCGACTTGCGCCGCCCTATGACCCGCTCCTGCTGCGCCACCGGGAGTTTCTCCCAGTCGTCGAGCAGCATCCGGATCCGCCGTACGACCGCGTAGGAGCCACCGGCCAGCCAGGCGTACTTCGCCTCGTCGCCCGTCTTCGGCTGAGACGGTACGAAGATGCGCCGGTCGAAGTCGCTCTCCGAGGGTTTCGGGTTCCCGGTGCCGTCGATCTGTCCCATCAGATTGCGGGCGGTTGCCGGCGCGGCCGTGGCACCGGGGGTGCGGTTGAAGCCGTTCATCTGCCAGCGGACCCGGGCCGTCGTGGCGGCCTCCTTCTGGATGGCGCGCAGGGCGTGGAAGGCGACGAGCGCGTCGTCGGCGCCGATCTGCACCCAGAGGTCGCCATGGGAGCGCTTGGTGTCGAGCTGGTCGGCGGAGAACGGCGGCAGGGGATCCAGCCCGGGCGGCCGGTGGTCCACTAGGCCCGTGCGTTCGAAGAAGGTGTGGCCGAAGCCGAAGGTGATGGTCAATGAGGAGGGTCCGGCGTCCAGCGCTATCCCGGTGTCGTGTTCCGTGCCGTCCGCGCTGCCCCCACGGGTGGGTTCGCCGACCATCAGGCGCTGGGCCACGGCCGACCAGCGGCGCATCAGGGCGGCGGCTTCCTTCCGCCCGGCGCCGGGTGCCAGGTCGAAAGCGATGAGATGCCCACATGCTTGAAGCGGAGTGGTGATCCCCGGTTGATGTTTCCCGTGAAACATTTCCTCGGTCGAGCCGACCGTCGTCAGTGCTGTCGGCTGGTCGGGGCGGGCTGCGGCGTAACCGATCGCACCACTTGCCGCGCCCAGCACCACTCCGGTCGCCCCGGCCGCACCCACGGTGCCGAGCAGCCGCCGCCGGGAGATCTCGCCGGTGGAGCTCTTCCCGTTGTTTCCGCTCTTCTTGCTGTCTGTGCTCACGATCCCGCTCAGCCGATCTTCACGTTCTTGCCCATGGTGGTCTGATCGATGTCCGACGTACGGACCGTCACCGCGACCGTCCAGTCGCCGGCCATCGGGATCTGGACGCCGCTCGCCGTCCAGTGCCCCTCGGTGAGCCGGTCGGGGAGGACGGGCAGTGGCCCGATGTCCTTGGACTTCAGGGTGAAGGCGAGCTTCACCTCGGGGACGTCCATGGGCTGTCCGTCGGATCCGTCGATCCAGAGGTGAACCCCGTTGGCGCCGGTACGGCCGGGGTCGATGTCCATCCGGACCGTGCCCTTGCCGTTCCGGCCTCCGGTGTCGAACGGCAGGCTCAGCGTGACGGGTCCTACGGCCGCAGGCGCGGATGCGCTGGTCGAGGCCCGGGCCGCTTCCTCCTCGGTACGTCCCGGCTCGGTCGAGGTCAGTACGGTCGTCACTGCCAACAGCGCCACCGCGACGCCCACTTCCGCCAGCACGGAGCGACGGAGTCCGGACCGCTCGCGGTCGGCATCGCGGATCCGCTTCTTCGTGGCGGTTGCCACGGCGGCTTTCTGCCGGGCGAGCTGGGCGGCCCGTGACGGGTCCTCGGACTCGTCCGCAGGTTCGCTCTCCACCTCGGCGGAGGCATCCGCGTCCATCCGGGGGTCCACCGCGGCCCCGACCTCGGTCGGGGCCGCGGTCAGCCGAGCCGTCCATTGCCGTGAGATCCACGCGACCCCGACCAGTACGGCGACGAGTCCCACCTTCACGAGCAGCAACTGCCCGTAACCCGTGCCCGTGAGCGCGGACCAGGAGCCCACCTGGCGCCAGGACTGGTAGAGCCCGGTCGCGGTGAGTACGAGCACGCTGCCGAACGCAATACGGGAGAAGCGCCGTACCGCCGTGGCTCCGATGTCCGGCGTCCGGTACAGCGCGACCAGGAGCGCTGCCAGTCCGCCCAGCCAGGCGGCGACGGCGAGCAGATGCAGCACGTCGACCGGCATGGCGATGCCGGGCTGGATCCCGGTCGAGGCGTGCTCGGCGAGCGCCCACGTTCCGGCGATCCCGGCGGCGATGACCGCGCCGCCGATGGCCAGTCCGAACGTGAGGTCCTTCTTCTCCCGCTCGTCCTCGCGCTTCGCGTACGCCCCGAACAGGACGGCGATGAAGAGTGCGGCGGCCCCGAGCAGAAGCAGCCGTGAGACCAACGCGGCCCCGGGCTTGGTGTCGAGCACGGCTTTCAGGCCGTCCAGGTCGAAGGCGTCCGCGAGCTTCCCGGAGCCGGTGTACGGGCTCCGCAGGAACAGCATGGCCAGGGTGGCCGCGGTGAGGGTCAGCCAGCCGCGCACGACCAGACGCTGCAGCGGGCGCGCGCCCGCCCCGCGCTGCCAGCAGGCCAGGATGAAGGCCGCGCCACCGGCCAGCACGATGAATCCGGCGTACGCGGCGTACCGCGCGATGTCGTAGAGCGTGCCGACCAGGCCACCGCCGGCCTTGTCCGACGGGAGGGCGACGGTGGTCTCGGAGGGGGCCCCGATGGAGAAGGTGAAGGCACCGGAGACCGGGTGGCTGTCCGCGGAGACTGCCTGCCAGGCCACGGTGTACGTACCGTCGGGCAACCCGGAGTGGAGCGTGACGCCGTACTTCACGGTGGAGCCGCTCTGCAGATCACGCGGTGCCGCACCGGTGTCGGCGCGCTTGCCACCGGGGTCCAGGACCCGGATGGAACCGGCGCCCATGGCGACCTGCTCGGAGAAGGTGAGCGTGACCTCCTTGGGTGCGGTGGCGACCACCGCCCCGTCCTGCGGATCGCTCCCGGTGAGCGCGGCATGTGCGGACGCGGGTGCCGCGCCGCCCAGCAGCAGACCCGCCACCATGGTGACGAGCGCGGCGAGGAGCGCGGCCGCGGCGAGTGGCCGGCGCACCGGGGGCACGGACGGGGACGGCCCGAAGTGCGGGGCGGTGGCTGTCATGGTGTGTCAGTACCTCACTGCTTCTTCGGGTTGTGGGTGGTCTCCTTCACAGGAAGGTCGACCGTTATCGGGTCGGCCTTCTCGAAGTGCAGTTCCACGGTCACCGTCTCTCCCTGTTTGGGACGCTCCTTGAGCGCGGTGAACATGATGTGGCTCCCGCCGCGCTCCAGATCCAGCTCGCCGTCCGCGGGCACCTCGAAGGACGTCACCATGCGCATCGTCTGGTTCTTCGTCTCGTGGATCGTGACGTGGTCCGAGAGCGGGCTGGTGACCGACGTGAGCCGGTCGGAGCTGCCGCCGGTGTTCCGCACGACGAGGAAGCCCGCCGCCATGTCGCTGACGGGCTGCGGCATGAACGCGCCGGTCACCTTCAGCTCGGGCTTGCTGTTCGAGGCCGAGCATCCCGCAAGCGCCAGCCCGGTGGTGAGGGCGAGGGCGCCGGCGAGGGTGGTGCGGCGGTTCACGGAGTCTCCCCCTTGATGATCTTGGGGAGGTCCTTGGTGTAGTCGTCGGGCGAGGCGTCCTCGCTGTACAGCACGTACCCCTTGTCGGTCTTCGGGGAGAACGCGATGACCTGCGACCCGTGCATCGAGACGACCGTGCCGTCCTTCTCCTTCTTCGGAGGGTCGATGCCGATGCCGATCTGGCGTGCGCCCGCCTGGATGGTCGGGAAGTCGCCGGTGAGGCCGATGAAGGAGGCATCCTGGGCCTTGAGCCAGCTGCCCAGCGAGGACGGGGTGTCCCGCTCGGGGTCGGTGGTGACGAAGACGACCCGCAGTTTGTCCTGGTCGGCCTTGGGCAAGGACTTCTTGGCGATGGCGATGTTGCTCATGATCAGCGGGCAGACATCGGGACAGTTGGTGTAGCCGAAGTAGATGAGCGTCGGCCTGCCCTTGGTCTGCTCACGCAGGTCGTACTTCTTACCGTGGGTGTCGGTCAGGACCAGATTCGGCTTGGTGAACGGCTGGTCGAGCACCGTCGCGGCCTGGGTCTTCGCCTCGGCGGAGACGTCGGCGATGGGCTTCTTGGCACTGTCGTCGCCGCTGCCGCAGGCCGACAGGGTGAGTGCGGCCGTGGCGACGAACGCCGCGACCAGCACAGTTTTCTTACGCATGGATCGCTGATTCCTGATGGGTCGGTGAAAACGGTGGGGCTCGGGGCCCTCTTCCGGATCGGGCCGGGCTCCTGGGCCCGGCCCGATCCGGAAGAGAGGGCCGGGGGTCTCAGACGTTGCGGCGGCGGCCTGCGAGGAAGCCGAAGGCCACCCCCGCGATGCCGATGGCGATGCCGACCACTCCGAGGACTCGAGCGGTGGTGTCACTGGAGGACGAGGCGGAGGCAGTTTCCGTGTGCTCGTCCTTCTTCTCCTCAGCGGCACCGCTCTTGTCGTCGGCGGTGCTGCCGTGCTCGTCGGTGGTCGCGGCGGTCAGCTTGAGGACCGGCGCCGGGCTCTCGGGCTCCTCGGCGCCGTCCTTCTGCTCCTCGATCCAGCGGACGACTTCCTTGTTGTCGTACGTCTGGATGGCCTTGAAGACCAGTTGGTCGGCGTCCTCGGGGAGCTGGCCGACGGAGAGCGGGAACTGCTGGAACTCGCCCGGGCGGATACCGAGGGCGTTCTTGCTGCCCTCGGCGGTCCAGGTGACCTTGGAGACGACCTCGTTGATCTTCTGGCCGTGCATGTCCAGCGGCTTCGCCAGCTTGCTCTTGGTGACGTCGATCTTCCAGCCGGGCACCGGCTGCGGCATCACGGAGGCCAGCGGGTGGTCGGTCGGGAAGTTGACCTCGAGCTTGGTGGTGGAGGCGTCGTCGCGCTCGTTGGGGACCTTGAAGTTGATCGTGGCGTAGCCGCCCTTGGCTGCCTCCCCCTGGGGTTGCACGCTGACGTGCGCGGAGGCAGTACCGGCGAGGATCAGCACGGTGGAGGCGGCGACGCCGCCGACCAGGGCGATGCGGGAAACGTTCATGGCAGGAATCACTCCACAGAAGCACGAAGGAAGGGTGGTCCGCCGCACAGGTGCGCGACGGCATCGCGACACCTCTTCCCCACGTGCACCGTGCCGGGCGGGCGCCACCAGGCATGGGCCGGGTGATGACCGCGAACGGTTCGTGCGTGCTACGAGCGCAGGGTGTCGCGTCAGGCTGCGAGGGCGAATACGGACGGCGGCCCGCGCCTGATCACCTGGTGCTGCAGTGGATCGCCGGTGACCGGCGCCGGTGCGTCGGCTGCGGTACGGGGGGCGCGCGGCCCGGTCGCTCCCTCAACCGGGAGACCGGCCCGCAGCGCTCGTACGAGAACGAGCGCGGCCCGCAGCGCGCGCAGCCGGGCCTCGGCCGCGAGCTGCTGGGCGCCGTGTGCGGACAGCCTGGCCAGCTTGAACAAGGCGATCTCGCCACGCCGCAGCAGCCAGCCCGTGGCCAGCGCGGCCAGTAGATGGCCGAGCAGCATGGGGAGGCTGGGCAGCAGACCCGTGAGCGTCGGGTCGGTTCCGGCGGCAGCCATGGACTGATGGTCCATGCGTGTCACCGTCGCCGGATCGATGCCCGCGTTGCTGACGATGCGGTGGGCTTCGGCGGCGTTCAGCTGCGCCGGTCCGGCGCCGCACACCAAGCTTGCGGCGAACCGGATCAGGGAGCCGTTGTCTGCCGCTGCCTGCGTCGGCGTACCGGACGCGCTGTGCGTGCCCAGCCCGAACAGGGTGTGCAGGGCGAGCTGTCCACCGGCCAGGGTGGTGGCGATGGACGGCAGGGAACGCTCGCGTCCGGCGAGCGCCACCACCACCGCGAAGACCCCGAGGAAGCCTGCGAGCAGCGTCCACCAGGGGACGCCGGCGCAAGAGGCCACTGCATGTCCTGCCGCGGACAGCGCGACACAGACCGCGGTGAACACCGCGGCCCTCAGGAGCCGCAGACCGGCTCCGGCGCGTGCGACAGGCGTAGACATGGCCGGGCCATCATCGCACTGCGCGCCGGGAATCGGTACGGCAGGCCCGGAAGGTCGCCTTCCGCCCGATTGGGTGCGTGGCGTTCCTGCTGTCGGGCCTGGCATACACGGGTGCTCCAAGTGCGGGTATCCGCCGAATGAGCGGTTTCACATCAGGTCTGTGCTTACGAACCGCCCAGTGCGGCAATAGGTATCGGTATGTCGAGCCGCAGCCAGGAGGCTGGAGCATGAGCATGTGGTGGTCACTCCATCTGCGGCGCGAAGCTGCGAGCGTTCCGCTCGCCCGTCGTTTCCTGCTCGGCACCATGGAGACCGCCGGCGTGGATCCGGACATCTCCTTCGATCTGTCGGTCGCGCTCAGCGAAGCCTGTGCGAATGCCGTCGAGCACGGCGGGGACCGGAGAGACGTCGATGCCTCCGGCGCCCCATGGGACACATGGGACGCCTGGGACGAGCAGTCCGGTTCGGCCTCCGGGCAGTACCGGGTCACCGCGTATCTGGACGGCGAGAAATGCCGTATCGAAGTCGCCGACTCGGGGCCCGGTTTCCCCGCGCGGTGCGCCCTTCGGACTGCTGATCAGCCGCAGTCGGATCAACATCAGCAGCAGTTCCTGCCGCCCGTCGACGCCGAGGACGGCCGGGGGCTCTGTCTGATCGAGCAGCTCGCCGATCATGTTCACTTCGGCAACCGGCCGGGCCGTGGCGCGGTGGTGAGCTTCGACAAAGTTCTGAAATGGCGGGAGGGCGCCCTGCTCATGGTGTCCTGAGCAGAGCGCCCTCCGGCGCACGGGTGCGGATTCCTGGTGGTCAGCCCTTGAGCTGGGCCATCCAGGCCTCGATCTCGTCGGCCTGGCGCGGCAGCTTGTCGGAGAGGTTCCGGTTGCCGTCCTCGGTGACGAGGATGTCGTCCTCGATCCGGACGCCGATGCCGCGGTACTCCTCCGGCACGGTCAGGTCGTCGGCCTGGAAGTACAGGCCCGGTTCGACGGTGAGGCACATGCCGGCCTCCAGCGTCCCGTTGACGTACGTGTCCGTGCGCGCCGTGGCGCAGTCGTGGACGTCCATGCCGAGCATGTGGCCCGTGCCGTGCAGGGTCCAGCGGCGCTGGAGACCCAGCTCCAGGACCTTCTCCACGGAGAGGTCGCCCAGCAGGCCCCAGGCGACGAGCTTCTCGGCGAGCACGCGCTGCGCGGCGTCGTGGAAGTCGCGGAAGGCCGCGCCCGGCTTGACGGCGGCGATGCCCGCCTCCTGGGCCTCGTACACCGCGTCGTAGATCTTCCGCTGCAGCGGCGTGAACGTGCCGTTGATGGGAAGGGTCCGGGTCACGTCGGCGGTGTAGAGGTCGTTGGTCTCGACGCCGGCGTCGAGGAGCAGCAGCTCGCCGGAGCGCACGGGGCCGTCGTTGCGCACCCAGTGCAGGGTGGTGGCGTGCGAGCCGGCCGCGCAGATCGAGCCGTAGCCGATGTCGTTGCCCTCGACGCGGGCGCGCAGGAAGAACGTTCCTTCGATGTAGCGCTCGCTGGTGGCCTCGGCCTTGTCGAGGACCTTCACGACGTCCTCGAAGCCGCGCGCGGTGGCGTCGCAGGCCTTCTGCAGCTCTGCCGTCTCGAAGGCGTCCTTGATCAGTCGCGCCCCGGAGAGGTAGACCTGCAGCTCCTCGTCGCGCTCCGCGGTGACCTTGTCGGTGAGCGCGGCCTCGATGCCGGCGTCGTGGCCGCGGAGGTTGCGGACCGGGCCGGTGGCCTCGGTCAGCGCGGCCGGGAGCTCGCGTACATCCTTCGCCGGGAGGCCCAGCAGCTGCTCGGCCTCGGTGAGGGAGTGGCGGCGGCCGACCCACAGCTCGCCCTGTCCGTCGAGCCAGAACTCGCCGTTCTCCCGGTTGGAGCGCGGCAGCAGGTAGATCGTCGCCTCGTGGCCGTCGTCCTTCGGCTCCAGGACGAGCACACCGTCCTGGGTCTGGTCGCCGGTGAGGTACGCGTACTCGGTGGACGCGCGGAAGGCGTACTCGGTGTCGTTGGCGCGGGTCTTCAGCTTGCCTGCGGGAATGACCAGACGCTCGCCGGGGAAGCGGGCGGACAGTGCGGCGCGGCGGTCGGCGGTGTGACCGGCCTGTGCGATCGGCTCGAGGCCGTGCAGCTCGGTGTCGGCCCAGCCCGACTTCATGCCGGCGGCGAGCTCATCGGAGACGCCCGGGTACAGGCCGTTCTTCCGCTGCTTGACCGTCTCGGTCTCTTCGGTCTCCGGGTTCTCCGGGATGAGCTCCTCAGACACGGCTTGACTCTCCTTGATACGACACTGGATCTCGTCCATCGTACGGGCGCACGGAAGGGGGCCCAGGGCCGTAGGGCCTCTTACACACGGAAGCCGGGAGACACCGCTCAGCCGAAATGATCGGTTCAGTCGAAGCGCGCGGCGAGGATCACGACGTCCTCCGTGCCGTCGGCCAGGTCGAGCCCGTCCGGAAGGACGGTCCGCAGGACGTGGTCGGCGATGAACCCGGCGTCGTGACGCAGCGCCCTCGGCACGCTCGCGGCTGCCGAGTGCAGCCGTGCGAACGCCCGGTCCATCGAGTCGCCGGTACGGCGCAACAGCCCGTCGGTGTAGAGCAGCACGGTCTCGCCGGGTGCCAGGGCGATTTCCACGCTCGGCGCTTCCCAGCAGGCAAGCATGCCCAGGGGGGCGGACAACGAGGTCTCGACGAACTCCGTGCGCCGGCCGCCGATCACCAGCGGCGGGGTGTGCCCTGCGCCGGCCAGCAGGATCCTGTGGCGCGCGGGTTCGCAGTAGGCGAAGAGCGCGGTCGCGGACCGGGCGGGTTCGGTCAGCCGCAGCAGCAGTTCCAGATCGGACAGGACGGCGACCGGATCCTCGCCCTCCATCACCGCGTACGCCCGCAGGCCCGCCCGCAGCCGGCCCATGGCGGCCAGGGCGCTCGGCCCGGAACCGCCCACCGAACCGACGGCGAGACCGAGTGCGCCCTCCGGCAGCGTCAGCGCGTCGTACCAGTCACCGCCGCCGCGCGGTGCCGTGCGATGGCGGGCCGCCAGCTGTACTCCGGTGACCCGGGGCAGTCGGCTGGGCAGCAGCTCCTCCGTGATGGTGGCGATGTCGGCCCTGGCCCGTTCCAGCTCCAGCAGCCGGGCCAGATGCTCACTCGCGTAGCCGGCATACAGGCCGACGAGATGGCGTTGGCGCTCCAGCGGCTCGGCGGGCTCGTCGTACAGCCAGACGGCTGCGCCGAGTCGTCCGGTCGCTTCGGTGGTGATCGGCAGGGCGTAGCTGGCGGCGTATCCGAGCCGGGCGGCGACCTCGCGGTGGCGGGGGTCCACGCTTGCGTCGCCGAGAAGGTCAGGGCTGGTCAGTGGGGTTTCGGTGGCCGGAAGACCGTCCAGGATCCGTCCGTACGAGGTGGCGCTGCGCGGCACCGTCTCGATGTGCCCGAGCTCGGCATGGGCGAGCCCGAGACCGATGGTGGAGACCGGGCCGCGACGGTCGGAGGGTTCGAACACGATCAGTCCGCGGCGGGCGCCGACGAGAGCCGCGCCGGCATCCAGAAGTTCGTGCAGTGCATCGTCGAGGGTGCTGGTTCTGGCCAGTCGCTCGGTGAGTTCATGGAGCGTCGTGAGGTCGGACACCCAGCTGGCCAGGCGGTCCTGGATGAAGGCTCCCGGTGCGGCGGCCACATCGGCCAGGGGCCCGGCAGTGTGCGCTGAAACAGGAACCGGGGGATCGATTCCAGCCACTTTCGGCAGGTGAGGGGCGCTCATGGCAACCGGCTTTCCGACCAGTGCGTTTCGTCGAATAGCATCGCAAACCCCCATGTCATTCTGCGCCGCTATCAGTGCATCCACATGTACACGCACAAGTGAGCCGATGTCCAGCATTGTCCCTACGGCATTTGTGGTGTCCGTGGGACCAGCAAGTTGGCCAAAAAATGCACCCTATGGCGGCTAATTGCGGTCGACTGGGTCTGGCTCGACAGGAGGTGCCCGCGGGGGAAGTCCCGGCGGGAGCGTCATTCCGGGCCTGCGGGGTACGTAATCGGTGAGGAACCAGGGGCAGTTCCGGTCGCCCCGGAACCTGGCAGAGAGCCCGGGCGTCCTCACTACGACGACCGCGCCCCACCCCCGAGTGGCGAGGTTGTGCACCATCGGACGGCAGGCGCGATGCGCGCTGCCCCTCGCCATGCTTTTGGCTGGACCTGGCTCAGCTCGACTCGGCTCACGCTCGGTACCGACGGGTGACCCCGTACCGCAGATATAGAGAGCATGTACGCACGGTGAAGTGCTGCATACGTGATGTGACGCACGCGTGATGTGATGTGGCCCTCGGCGTTCAACGGAAAGGAACGAGCGCTCATGCGCGAGATCCTCGGAAGGCGACGCAGGCTCCGGCTCCGGCGCAAGACAAGGCCCGCTCAGCTCGACGCGGCCCTGACGTGCGCCACTGCATGGCAGTGGCCCGTGCTCCCCGGAGTGGGACTGGACGCAGCCGGTGGCCGCGGTGACCGTGGCCGTGGCTGTGCCTGCCCGGATCCCGAGTGCGCCGTACCCGGCGCACACCCCTTCGACCCCGGTCTCCTCGCGGCGACCACCGACGAGCGCATGGTCCGCTGGTGGTGGAACAACCGGCCGACCGCGCCGATCGTGCTGGCCACCGGTGGCCGTGCCCCGTGTGCTCTGAGCCTGCCGGCCGTGGCCGGTGTCCGGGCGCTGGCCGAGCTCGACCGCATGGACATGCGGCTGGGCCCGGTGGTGGCGACACCGACGCGGTGGTCGCTGCTGGTCGCCCCGTACACCCTCGAGCGGCTGGGTGAGCTGTTGCATGCCAAGGAGTGGGTCCCCAGTTCGCTGCGTTTCCACGGTGAGGGCGGCTATCTCGTCCTTCCCCCGTCGGGGGTGGGTGCGGGACAGGTGCGCTGGGAGCGGGCTCCGCTGCCCGGCTCGGCGACGCCCTGGCTGCCGGACGTCGAAGCTGTCCTGGACGCACTGGTCGAAGCGAGCACCAGCGCTCCAGGCGGCGGCAGTCGACTCGCTTACTGACGGGCGCGGCTGCCGGGGCCGGTGTGTGAGCGGTTCGGTGGACGGCCCGGGGCGGATCGGCTCACTCCTTCGGGTGTGAGCCGATCCGGGTTCTGCGGTGCGCGGGCGTGGTCCACCCGGCTACCCCCATGACGCCGACATCTTCGGCGCAGCGTCAGGAATTCCCGTCGGCCGACAGGTAGGACCACCGTGAATCTCCGCATGATCGTTATGGCGGGTGTGGTGGTGTCCGCCGTCGTGCTTCTGCTCGTGGCTTCCGCCGAACCCACGGAAAGCCCGATTCCGTACCCGGCCATGCAAAGTCTGCCTATGCAAAGTCTGATGTCGACGGGCTTTCTGATGCACCTTCCGAAAAAGGTTCGGAGGGCATGAGGGGCACTCTCGCAAAAGGATCTTCGGACGGGAGTTTCGGTGGGAGACTTCTGTCCCATACCGACCGCTCCCGTGAGGCCGGGGTGGTCCCCGGACTCGGCGTCGCCGGCCCAGGCACTGCCGGTTCCGCTCCGCGGACCGTTGCCCGCTGCGGCCCCGAGCTGATGTCCCCCGAGGGAGTCGAGGCGCAGACCTGCGTCATGACCGAAGGAGGGGACATCTGGGCGCGCAGCTCCTGCCGCAATACGACGGGTGGCGAACTCCGTTCCGTACTCACCCTGATGGGGCCCGGCGGCTGGACGGTCGAAGTGCGCTGCACAGTGGACGCACAGGATGAGCCGGGGGTCTGTGAAACGCCTCTCGTCGCATGGAGGCCTCGACGCGTACACGGCAGTGGCTGAGTACGCGGGTGAGGGGGCGGCCGAGGAGGCGCCGCTTCTGCTGAGGGCCGGCTCCAATCCGGCGTCCCCTGCGGCGGGTTGACCGGTCCACAGGTGCTGTGCGCCGGGCGCCGCCCGCTCCGTGGACCGCGTCGCGCGCCGAGTCCGGGCATGAGAATGCCCGGTCGCTGGCGACGGGGGATGCACCAGCGACCGGGCTTCTAGAACGGTAACAAGAGATCTGCCGTGCGCAAATTCGATCTCACGTATTCGGACAGCGATTTGCCTGCGGGTATGACAGATGTGACGCGAGTCACCTGGCTGCCCGCAGGGGTCGTCACGTCCGCCCGGTCAGCTGAGCGTCACCTGGCGGTTGGTGAGCCCGCCACGGGCCCGGCGCTCCTCGGCGGTGAGCGGGGCGTCCGAGGCGAGTGCCGTCGTCAGCCGCTCCGCGAACTCGGCTGCGGGCTTCTCGCACTCCTTTGCCCCCATGGCGCTCGGCAAGTCCCAGACCGGAACCATCAGCCCGTGCGCGCGGAAGGAGCCGACCAGCCGGGTCCCTTCGCCGAGCGAGGAGGTGCCGGCGGCGTGCAGCCGGGCGAGCGCGTCGAGCAGCTGCTCCTCGGGGTGCGGCATGACCCAGCGCAGGTGGTTCTTTTCCGGGGTCTCGCACCAGTACGCGGCGTCCACCCCGGAGAGCAGGACGGTTGGGATCGCCGCTTCGTTCGCGCGTTCCAGGGACGCGGACACCTCGGGCGTGGCGTTCTCCGTATCCGGGACCCAGAACTCGAAGCCGGAGTGGACGACCGGCTCGAATGCCGCTTCCGGGTCGAGCAGGTCCTGCAGGCGCGGACCGTCGGCCGGCACGCGGCGGGCGGCGACGGGCGAGCCGGGCTCGGCGGTCAGTGCATGCTGGAGGGTGTCCGCGAGGTCTCGGCTGAGGTCACCGGAGGGGGTGTCGTTCTGCAGGGCGACGAGGACAGAACCGTCGTCGCGGCGCAGTGCCGGCCAGGCCATCGGCAGCACGGTCGCGAGCGTCACGGACGGCACACCCTCGGGCAGCCCGCTCTTGAGCGTCAGTTCGACGGTGGCGGCGGGCACCAGCTCGCGCAGGGCGACCCAGTCGCACTCGCCCGCCAGGCCCTCGAAGGGGCGGTGGACCAGCTCGGTCACAGCCTGGGCGGCAGCGCGGCCGTGACACGCCTTGTAGCGGCGGCCCGAACCGCACGGGCAGGGCTCACGAGCCCCGACCACCGGGATCTCTCCGTCCTTGAGTTGCTGCTTCCCGGCCTTGGTCTGAGGGCGCTTCTTGGCCATGGTGGGCTTTCTCCCGATTGCGACAGTGCGGTCTGGGCCGCGAGCCTAGCGGCCCGTGTCGGGTACGGGGCACAGACGCCCGGGCGCCTGCGTGTACATACGCCGGAAGGTCGGCCGGGACATCAGCCGGGATGCCGGTCGGCACGCGGTCCCCCCGCCGGTCCGGGCGGGGGTCTGTCCGCCCGGGTGGCGCCTGTGCCTTGCGTCCGGAACGCCCGCAACGGGTGTGTCGGTGTCAGCCCGCCTCGTCGAAGGCGTCGGCGAAGTCCAGCCCGTCGAGCCCCGGCACGTGTCCGTTCCCGGCCCCATGACCCTCGCTGACCACCACCCAGACAGTGACCTCGCCGGACGAGCCGTCGCGTACGCCCCACTCCTCGGCGAGGGCGCTGATGATGTTGAGCCCGCGTCCGCCGCGTGCCGTCACCGAAGGAGTGGCCGGAATCGGTCTGGTGGGACCGCCTCCGTCGGTCACTTCGACGGTCAGTTCGCCTGTTCTGTCGACGCGCCATGCGGCGCGGACGTCACCGTCACCCACATCCGTGTGTCGCCCCAGCGGCCTGCCGTGTCGACAGGCATTGCTGAGAAGTTCGGAAAGGATCAACACTGCATCGTCGACGACCGAATCCGACACCCCGTAGCTGCGCAACTGCTCGCGCATCCGGTGCCGCGCCTGGCCCACGCCCGCAGGGCCATGGGGTACGGCCATGCTCGACGACGTGGGCACTTCCTGTGCCACCACCAACGCCACCCCCGAGACCTCCTTTGCCCCACGCCACGGAGTGAATGCCCTCCTGGACTGGGCCGGAAACCGGCCATTGGTCTGCCAGTGACGCACTCGTAACGATCGAATACAGATCGAATGCGCCGGTGTACTCCCTGTAACTGATGTTAAAGATGACCCAGTTGCGACAGGACCTGTTTTGGGCGATTCGTGATGATTGCCTCGACGCCCAGACGGGTGCAGAGCTCGACGTCCTCCGGTTCATCGACCGTCCAGACGTGCACGCGGTGGCCCGCGCGGTGCAGTCGCTCGATGTAGCCGGGGTTACTGCGTACGATCCGCAGGCCCGGACCGGCGATCCGGGCACCGGCGGGCAGCCGCCCGTCGCGCAGCCGCGGCGAGACGAACTGCATCAGATAGACGGTGGGCAGGGTGGGTGAGGCGGCCTGGATGCGGTACAGGGAGCGCGCCGAGAAACTCATGATCCGTACCGGTGAGGGGCCCTCCGCCGGTGGAGTGTCGAGCCCGTACCGCTTCAGGAGGTGCAGCAGCCGTTCTTCCACCTGTCCGGCCCAGCGCGTGGGGTGCTTGGTCTCGATCGCCAATTGCAGGGGGCGCCCGGCGGCTCGCGTCTCGACGACCAGCTCGAGCAGTCGCTCCAGCGTGAGTACGGAGGTGAACTCGCCCGGCACCGGGTCCCAGTCCGGAGACTCCTCGCGGTCCTTCCAGGAGCCGAAGTCGAGTGCGGCGAGTGCGGAGAGCTCCAAGGCGGAGACGGCACCCCGCCCGTTGGACGTGCGGTTCACCCGGCGGTCATGGACGCAGACGAGGTGGCCGTCGGCGGTGAGACGTACATCGCACTCCAGGGCGTCGGCGCCGTCCTCGATCGCCTTCCGGTATGCGGCCAGGGTGTGCTCGGGTGCGTCGTCGGACGCTCCGCGGTGTGCGATGACCTGAATGGGGTGGTGCGGGGTGTGCTGCCGTGCGTGGGTCACCACGTCATCGTGTCACCGTGGGGCGACGGGCGCGTGCACCTCGCGACGAGGGACCGTTTTGCCGGATATAAAGATTGGTGTGCGGACGCACAGGTCCTGCTTACAGTGGCCTGACAGGTCATGGGAAAAGCTGGCTTCAGGCACGTGTACAGCGGATCTCTTGCCGAAACTGATGAGGAACCGAGGAGTAAAGAGCTGTGAGCACAGAGAACGAGGGCAACGAGGGCACCGCGGCTCAAGCCGTTCCGTCCGTTCCGTCCGCACCTCCCGTGCCGGCCGCTGCTCCTGAGGGCATGCCTGCGTCTCCGCCGGCGCCCGCAAGCCCGGAATCGTCGGAGGCGACGGCAACGGAGCAGTTCCAGCAGCCGGAGCATCCGTCTCAGCAGCCCGAGCGCTCGAATGACTGGCCGCCGCCGCAGCCGCCGCAGTCCCAGCCTGCGGGTAGCTGGCCGCCGCCCCCGGCCGCTGTTCCCACGTACGCCCACGGTGCGGGTGGTGACGGTGGTCCCGTGTGGGGCGCCCCCGGCCAGCTGCAGACGCCCGGAGCCCCGCGCAAGCGGCGAGGTGGCGGCCTGGTGGCGGCGGTGGCAGTGGCGGCGCTCGTGGCGGGCGGTATCGGAGGCGCCCTCGGCTACTGGGCGGCCGACCGGAACGACAGCAACTCCTCCGATTCGACCACGGTCACGGCGTCCAACCCTCAGGTCCTCAAGCGCGATCCCGGTACCGTCGCGGGTGTCGCGGCCAGGGCGCTGCCGAGTGTGGTCACCATCAACGCGCAGAGCGGCGACGGCGAAGGCGGCACGGGTACCGGTTTCGTGTACGACAAGGAAGGCCACATCCTCACGAACAACCACGTGGTGGCCTCCGCGGCGAACAGCGGCCTACTCACGGCGACGTTCTCCAACGGCAAGAAGTACGACGCCGAGGTGGTCGGCCGCGCGCAGGGTTACGACGTCGCGGTGCTGAAGCTGAAGAACGCACCGTCGGGTCTCACGCCGCTCGCCCTCGGAAACTCGGACCAGGTTGCGGTCGGTGATTCGACGATCGCGATCGGTGCGCCATTCGGTCTGTCCAACACGGTCACGACGGGCATCATCAGCGCCAAGAACCGTCCGGTGGCCTCCGGCGACGGTTCCGGCGGCAGCAACTCGTACATGAGCGCACTGCAGACCGACGCCTCGATCAACCCGGGCAACTCCGGCGGTCCGCTGCTCGACGCGCGCGGTGCGGTCATCGGCATCAACTCGGCGATCCAGTCCACCAGCAGCAGCGCCCAGTCGCAGGCGGGGTCCATCGGCCTCGGCTTCGCGATCCCGATCAACCAGGCGAGGAATGTCGCCCAACAACTGATCAAGACCGGTCAGCCGGTCTACCCGGTGATCGGTGCCACGGTCACGATGGACGAGCAGACCGGCGGAGCCGTCATCTCGGACCAGGGCTCGGGCGGCACCCCGGCCGTCTCGCCGAACGGTCCGGCGGCCAGGGCCGGTCTCAAGGCGGGCGATGTCATCACGAAGTTCAACGGCTCGGTGATCGACAGCGGCCCGACCCTGATCGGCGAGATCTGGACCCACAAGCCGGGCGACAAGGTGACGCTGACGTACAAGCGCGGCGGCAAGGTGTCGACTGCCGAAGTCACCCTGGGACAGCGCAAGGGCGACAACTGACCGGACCGTTGTCCGCAGTTCGAAAAGATGCAGATGAGGGGGTGCCGAGCGATTCGGCGCCCCCTCGTGCGGGCCGCACGCGCGTTTTCCTTCCCCGGGTCAGCGGATCGCTTCACCCACATGGTCTTACGGGACCATTCAATCGGGCAGCTTCACGCGCCTGCGATGCAAGGCCCTGTGCCTGCCCCGTCCTTGAAGACGTGACGCCAGATGAATCGAGGGGGGACGGCGAGGATGACAGCGACGACCGCGATGCCCAGGCCGGCTCGAGCACCGAGGGCGCACACGCGACTCAGACACATGCGATGGTGGTCGTCGGTCCAGGCGCCAAGCAAGGCTGCCCCGAAGAAAAGCGCAGTGCCAGGGACGGCAGCGAGGGCGAGGAGCAGGCGGACCCGCAGGGTGATTCACCTCCGCCGCTCTTGGTGCACCAGGCCGCCATGGCGTCCCGGCCACCGCCAGATCACCCCGGCTGACACCGAGACGCGGATCCGTTCCGGCGGAACCCGCCTTCAGCGGGTCAGCTATGCCGCTGAAGGAGGCCGTAGCATCCTCTGGCCAAGGTTCCACGGCCGAAACGATGAACCGGTACGCTGTAAGCGCTCCGCCCCAGGTGGGACGGGGCAGGGGTGGGTTGCCCGAGCGGCCTAAGGGAACGGTCTTGAAAACCGTCGTGGCGCGAGTCACCGTGGGTTCAAATCCCACACCCACCGCACCGATGTCAGAGAACTGACTGGTCAGAGGGCGGGTCCCGGATTCGGGGGCCCGCCCTCTGCGTTCATCCTGTCCCACCCTGGCCGCCCGTATCCCGGTGCTGACCAGTGCGTATGGGCCATCTGTGGGCCAGGATTCGCGGTCTACCCGCCGTTCAGCCCCTGCTCGATCAGATGGTTGGCCCGCGACTGCTGGCCGCGGAGGATCTTGGCGTAGAACCGGAATAGCACCGTGAGGCTGTGCCCCGCCCGCCGCGCGACCTCGATCGGGTCTACACCGGAGTTGATCCATAGCGACACCCCGGCGTGCCGGAGCGAGTACGGCACGTCCGCCAGCGGGGTGCCGGCTTCTTCCTCGGACAGCGCTTTGACCCGCGCGGCGTCCCAGAGGTCGCAGTACTCGGTCGACCGCACGCGGCCGCCCTGGGCAGCGCGGAACAGCCGGCCGTCCTCGGCCACGCCGTACCTCTCCTTGTGCTCGCACAACATGGCCGTGAGTACCGGGGGAATGGGCACCGACCTGGTCGCCGTCCGAGCGCGGCGCTTCAGCCCGCGCTCCTCGAACGACTGCCCGTCATCGGTCCATCCCGAGCCGACCTCGGGGCGACTGCCGGCGAGGATCAGCTCGCCCCAACCGGCCTCGGACAGTCTGCAGTCCGAGGCGCGCAGGGCCGCGATCTCCGGCGGCCGCATGGCCGCGTACTACAGGCAGCCGAAGAAGCCGGCCAGGTGCTCCCCGCGCTCGCCGTTCTGCCGTACGGCCTCGATGAGAGCCGCGGCCTGCTGAGGGTTGGGGACATACCGGAAGTCGACCTCGTCGTCCTTGTCGGGGGCCGTCCAGTCCACCCGGAGCAGCGGATTGGCCGCCAGGATGCCGCGCTCCACCGCGTACCACAGGACGTTGCTCAGCGCCATGCGCTTACGGCTCACGGTGTTGTCCGAGGCCGGGTTGCCGTCGAGCTTCCGGGACAGCGCGTCCAGGGCGGCGCGGAGCCGCTCCGAACGGTCGACCTCGGTCATCTTGACGGTGTTCTCCGCGATCCAGGCCAGGGCCGCGGCGATGTCCTCGGGCGGCTCCTCCACCTCGTGGCGGGCCCGCAGGACGTTGTCCGTGTCCTTGACCGCCCGGAACGCCCATCCGTAGAGGGCGCGGCGCAGGACGGGGGCTGCCGGCGCCCCCCGCGAAGTGGAGGTGAACGCGGGCGCGACGGTGGCCAGCGTCTCGGCGATGCTCGCGCGGTGCTTGGCTGCGGCCTTGGGCCACTTCATCAGCGCGTAGGCGGTGCAGTGCTCGAACCAGGTGGGCGTGGTCAGGGCCTCGAACTCGGAGGCCGGCAGACCGGTGTGCTCGTCGAACTGCTCCCGGCTGCGGAGCGCGGCCAGTAGTTCCGAACGTCGGCCGTCAGCCTGGGGCTTGAGCTTGAAGCTCCGTGAGTGCGCGCGCTCGCCGACCCTCCATCGGAGCTCGAAGGGCTTCGGCCGATTCTTGCGCTGCCTGATGGACCAGATGTCTACGTCGTACGTGAGCATGTCTCTCCAGCATGAGCAGGGGGCCCGCCCTGTGGCGGGCCCCCTTGAGGGACGGCGGGATCAGGCGGCTTCCTCGCACCCGGACAGCCAGGCGTCCAGGTCGGAGCGGCGCACGCGGAGTTGGCCGTTGGGGAGCTTGAGCAGGCGCGGCCCCTTGCTCCGGGCGCGCATGCGGTAGAACGCGGCTCGGCTCATGCCGAGCTCTTCCAGTACCTCGGGCAGCTTGAGCATCTGCAGGCGTGCCATGGCTGTCTCCTTGGGTCGTGTGAGGGCTGGCTCAGCAGCAGGGGTGGGCGGTCGCACCGGCGGCCGAGGCGGGGTCCATGGGCTCCCGGCACACCGTGCAGAGGGGGAGGGGACCGGAGATGGCGTGCATCTCAGCGTCCGCAGCGTCCGCAGCGTCCGGTGCAATCTGTTCGACCAGCTCAGCGAGGCTGTGGCGAGCGGACGCTGAGGTCGGCTCAGCGTCCGATCGAGCGTCCGCAGCGTCCGTGAACCGGCCCGGCGGACGCTGATTGGACACTGCACGGACGCTGTGATGCCAGCCAGCGTCCGAGGGAAACCGCAGGTCGTTGCCGATCGCGGACACTGCGGACGCTGTGATCCGCCCCTCTCTGGTGTCCGGGGCGGCCGTCAGCGTGTAGAGGCGCTGCCGGTGCCGGTCCGGCGTGCGCGCCGTGTCGTCGAAGGTGATGCCGACCGAGCGGAGGATCGGGGCGAGCCGCTTCAGGCGGCCTCCCGCCCGGGTGGCGTCCTTGGGCCGCTTCGGGTGTGCCGTATCCGGGTGCGGCAGGTGCTCCAGCAGCATGCCCGCGGTCCCCTGCCAGGAGCCGTCGGTCTCCACGAGCGAGACCACCGCACTGCCGAAGGGGTCGCCTTCAAGGGCGTCGGCAGCGACATCGGCGGACGTCGTCGTGTACGACGCGAGGGTGTTCCAGCCTTCGATGCGGTCGACGGCGGCGAGTACCCGGGCGAAGTCCGCCATGCGGGGCATGCGCTTCAGTCGGACCTGGGGCAGCTCGCGCAACACCGCCGACAGGAGGTCGAAGAGCGAGGCCAGGATGGCCGGCCTGGCCTCGCGGAAAGCGTCGTCGAGCTCTTCCTCGGTACGTCGGCGGTCCTCGTCGATGAGCTGGAGGTCCAGCATCAGGAGCCGCTCGGCGAGGTCGCCCGCCAAAGCGCCAGCGTCGATGGTCGTCATGGCCAGCACGCGGCGGAAGGTCAGCACGACGACGTCGTCATCGGTGTAGAGAGCCCGGTCCACGATGCCGTCGCCGGTGACCGCCTTGCAGAGGGTGTCCGACAGCCACGGCGGGATCGTGCCCATCACGAACGCCACGAACAGCGTGGCGGGGTTGTTCTGCAGGAGGGACATCCCCGACCTGCTGGCCGGGCCGGACGACTGCGATCTGCTCCAGGTGTTCTGGTGCCCCTTCGACGCGCACGGCCCGACCGGCTACGGCATGCTGCTCGACCTGCGCTGGCGCCGGTCGTGGGAGGTCACGAGGTGCAGACTTCACCGCCGCAGCCGCAGGTTGTCGGCTTCGAGGGGTACGTGCCCGAACCGTGCGTGCTGTACCCGGAGCAAGTGGCCACCTACCCGTTCGCCGGCCTTCTCCCGGAGGACTTGTGCGCCCGCATCGACGCCTGGGAAGAAGCGCTGGAGGAGGAGGCCGAGGAACTGGCGGACGACGACGCAGCGGTGGTCGGCTACCAGTACGACCTGTCTATCCCACCGGGCTGGCGCGTCGGCGGTTACGCCTCCTGGCACACCACCGACCCGTCCCCCATGAACTCCCGGACCTGCTCGACACCGATGCACCTGCTGCTGACCATCGACAGCTCGGAATGGGACGGCTGCAGCGGCAGCTGGAAGCCACTGGAAGAGCAGGACCTTCCCACGCACCGGTCCGCCACACCGACCGAGGTCACCGTGGGCCGCTGGGGCGAACTCAACATCTTCGCCTGCCCTGAAGAACCCGGCCACCCGCACCGCTGGAGCATCCAGTAGGCCACTCGGTCATGACCAGTGCACGTCCTGGAGGGAGTCCGCCCGTGAACGTCGAACGTGGCACAGTCCGGGTGCCTCCCAAACCGCTGAGCAGCTGCTGCCCAAACCCGTTGACAAAGCCAGCCTCTCAACGTGACAGCGACGTTCTCGCTGCAGCATTCCAAGGCGGTGCTTCAACTGCGCTGCTGGTTCACAAAATGGCGGCCATGGACAGCGTGACGACGAAGCAGGTGAGAAGGAAGAGCGAAACCTGCTTGCCTGTCGCCCGTTCCGGGGTTTTCCCTGATCGCATCAGAGCGAGCTGACGCCTGATGTATTTGGTGAAGATGGCCATCGTCACGATCAGGCCCAGCATGGTGCCCGTGTAGAGCATCAGCGGGGTCTGGCCCCCGTCCCCTCGTGCAGCCGAAAACAGGCCGACAGTAAGGGCGCAGCCCAGGGCAGGCGCTGTCGCAAGGCCCAGCTTCTGTCGTCTCGTGCTGGCCCAGGACTGCATGACCAGACCGAACATGAGACCGGACACAACGGCGGCTATCCACCAATCGGCAGTGGAAAATGTAGATGTCAGCACGAAGGGTCCTCTTGTTCGGTTGGGCACGCTTGGCTGGTTGGGACGTGCTGTCGGCTCGCCCCAACCAGCCGCCTCTGCAGGCTTCTTACCAGGTGACCCGGCCGACCTGTTGTGGTCGGCGCGGGGTTGGCCTTTCCGGTGCGGTTCTAGCTTGGGCTGCGGATCTAGCCGCCCACCTTGTACTGCCCGACCTCCAGGAAGTACCGCAACTCCTCCGGCGTCCCGTCGATGGCCTCCTCGGCAGCCGCGCGGAGGGCGTCGCTGATGGTCGGGTCGGCAAGGATGCGGGCGATGGCGACGCGGTCGTCCTCGGCCTGGGCGAGGCGGTAGCCGGTCTCCAAAAAGGCGCGCAGGGCCTCCGGGCTGCCGTCGTCGAGGGCCTTGTTGGCCTCCCGGATGACCGCCTTGTCGCCGTTCTTGTTCGCCAGGTACAGGGTGCGGAAGACGGCGACGCGGTCGTCCTCGGCCTGGGCGAGGCGGTAGCCGGTCTCCAGGAAGTTCCGCATGTCCTCCACGGTGCCGTCGAGGGCCTTGTTGGCCTCTCGGACGACCGCCTTGCCGCTGTCCTTGTTTGCCAGGATGCGCAGGATCGCGATACGGAGGTCTTCCTCCGACATCTCGTCCACCGGCGTCTCGGACGTGGCCGTCACAGTCGTCGACATGGCCGTCGAGCCCGTGGCGAACGCCGGAGTGGTTAAGAGGAGGGTCGGCGTCAGAGCGGCGGCCGCGACGAGCAGAGCAGCGCGGGACGGTCTCATGGGTGTATGCCTCCGTGGTCGAGCTGTCGGTGCGAAGATCCTCGCCGTTGTGGGCCACCGGTGTCATTGCCGGGAGTGGGCAGTCTTCGTCGACTGTCGTTGCCGTCCAAGTCCCCGGTCAGTCGCGGGCCTGGCCGGTCAGCTGCCAACGCAGCCTTCGCCTGCGTCATGTTCGTGTACGCGTGGTTTTCGACGTTCCACTCGTCGGTGAGGGCGGCCATCTCGTCGGCCTCGGAGGCGTTGTCCTCGGTCACCACGACGTTGATGCGCAGCGGCAGGCCCGCCTCGCGTGCGGCGTCGATGCCGCGCCGGAACGCCTTCCATGCCCCGCGGCGCTGGGTGAGCGTGTCGAAGGAATCCTCGCTCGCCCCGTACATGCTGACCACCAGCCGGTAGGGCGGGCAGTCACGGAAGAGCTTGAGGAGGTCCGGCCGCCAGAGCAGGGAGCCGTTGGTGGAGATGGTGAGCATCATCCCGGCCTGCCAGGCGTACCGGTAGGCGCCCTGGAAGTCCGGGTCCATGGTGGGCTCGCCACCGGTGATCTGGAGCCAGAGGACACCGGCCTCGCGCATGATGTCCAGCAGCCGCACCTTGTCCTCCCAGCCGAGGCCGGAGAAGGGTCGCTCGCCGAGGTAGCAGTGCTTGCAGCCGAAGTTGCAGCCGAGGTTGATCTCCCAGGACGCCCGGCAGTATCCGTACGGGGACGGCTCGCGTACCAGCACTGTGCCCTGCGCGGGCCGGCCGCCCAGGTCCAGGCCCCACACGTCGGCGGCGGTCTGCAACGCCCAGGTGGGAAGCGACTCACCGTCGGTGGCGGCCTGGCGCAGGCCCTCGTAGTGGTCGGCGGAGATTCGGGCGCCGGCCCGTGCTCCGGGTTTGAGGAGAAGGTGTCCGTCGAGGAACGGGGAGGCGATCAGAGCGTGGGCCATCAGTGGCCCTCCTTTCGGATCACGGAGCGGGACAGGGCTCGGGATTCCTGGCGGTCGGCGCGGCAGTGGATCTCGCCCAGCCCATTGCAGGTGCCGCAGGTCTTGCCGGACGAGTTGGCGCCGCTGCCACCGCAGTCGCCGCACTGTTCGTTGCGAGGCGAGCGAGGGCGCCGGGTCTTGTGCGGGCTCGCGATCAGCTGGTGCACGAAATTTCCTCCAGGGCGTCTTCCCAGGTGTGCTGCTTGGCGTGGTCGGCGAACAGACAGCAGCCCTCACCGTCGGGCCCCGGGGCGGCCACCGGGCAGTCAGGGAGTACGGCTAGCTGCGCCTCGTCCGTCCCGTGCCAGCGGAGCCACAGCGCGGTCCCGTACCTGCCGGCGTCGGTGAGGAGACCGAAGTGCTCACTCTCGTCGTGCGCAGACAGCTGGCACTGCACCGCCCTGTCGATGTACTTCGCGGCCGACTTCTCCCGTACTTTCCGTGCCAGGTCGAGGGGCACCCGGCGCCAGTGCGTGCACCGCATCACGACACCATCCGGAAGGGCGCGACGGCGTTCCGCTCCTGCTTCGAGCACCGGGGGCAGACGCACGGCGGGTAGCGGCCCGGGTTCTCCGGGACCGGCGGGTCCTCGCCCACGCGTACCTCCGTGAGAGGCCCCCACGTCTGACCGGAGTCGCGGGAGACCCGCAACGTCATCCGTACGTCGTCCTGTCCGTTCGCCATGGCCAGGAGCATCGCGATTCGCGGGCCCGGCCAGAAAGGCCAAGCGGATTACCCAACTTGGGTAACATCACCCTCGGTTGACCAAGTGCAGCGATCCGTAGTCCTCATGCCGGAGCGTGCCCAATGCCCGAGCCATCTCGCTCGAAGGAACTCCCGGTCAGCCTGCTCACGGACCCAGTGATGATCGAGGCATGCCAGGCCAGAGACTTCGGCCGCATCTTCCAGCTGGCCAAGGCACGAGCAGGCATCTATCCATCGATGATCGCGCGCCGCTGCGACCTGACCCCGAGCCGCGTGGGCGAGGTGATCGCCGGACGGCGGCAGTTGCTGCACATGGACGTGATCGAACGGATCTCGGACGGACTACGCATCCCCGGACACATGCTCGGCCTTGCCCGACGCTCCTGGGAGACGCCGCCCACCCTGACGGCCACGCCCCGCGAACCGGCCGAAGTACCGGCCTCAGCCGTCGAGCCGCTTGTCGCCGGACTACCGGGGGCAGACGTCGACAGCATCCTCGCCCTGGCGGCCGAGCGGGATCTCAGCCCGTCAACGCTGGACGCGCTGCATTCGTCGATCGCGGACTACTGGCGCCGGGACGACGAGCACGGCGGCGAGACCTTACGGCCGGCGGTCGTCGGCCAGCTCCGCTACGTCGTCGATCTCCTCAAGGAACAGCGCCCAGCCCCTCTGCGGGACGGCCTGCACAGCATCGCGGCCGAGCTGGCCCGGCTCACCGGATGGACGTACTTCGACGCCCGCCAGTACAACCAGGCACGCGCCTACTTCACCGAATCCCTCGGCCTGGCCAAGGCCATCGACGACCGCCAGTTCATGGCCAATGTCCTTGCCTGCATGAGCCTCCAAGCCACCTACCAGGACAAGCCCGGCGACGCCCTCGCACTCGTCACGGCCGCCCAGGACCAAGCCCGAGCAGCGGCGGGGACGACACCGCGTGTCCTGGCCATGCTCGCGATGCGCGAAGCCTTCGCCCACGCCACCCTCGGCAACCACGGCGCGACCCACACCGCGATCTCGGAAGCCCACACCCAGTTCGGACGCATCAGCACCGGCGATCCGGACCCGGCCTGGGTCGCCTACTTCGACGAACCGAAGCTGATCGTGGACACCGGCATCGCGCACGGCCGCCTGGGCGAAGCCGCCCTCGCCGAACCCCTCATCGTGGATGCCCTCCGCCGAGAACACCAGTCGAACCACCGAGGGCGCGCATTCCACGCCTTCTGGCTCGCCCGCACCCAGCTCCTGCGCGGCAAGCTCGACGAGGCGTGCCACACGGCCATGAATGCCCTGGCCCCGGCAGCGGCCGTCAGCTCGCAACGAATCGCCAGCCACCTCAGGGAGTTCTACGAGCAGCTGGAGCCTTACCGGCGGGAGCCGGCCGCGATGGCGTTCGAGTCCCGGCTCCGGGAAGTACTTCCCCGCCAGGTCAGCGGATCGCCTCGTCCATGAGCACGTAGAGCAGCCCGACCAGGGAGCCACTGCTGACGATCTCGCGACGGTCGATCATGCCCCGCACATCGGCCAGCGGAATCCACTCGATCCGGTCCGACTCGTTCTTCTCGGTCGGCGGCCCCTCGTACGTCGCCCCGTCAGCCCGGAAGACATGGTGCTGGGAGTCGGTGATGCCGTTGGCCGGCTCGGCGTAGATCAGCGGCTTGATCGGACCGGCCCGCCAGCCGGTCTCCTCCAGAACCTCACGGGCCGCCGCATCGGCCGGAGTCTCACCCTCCTCCACCAGGCCCATGGGCAGCTCCCACGCCCAGGCGTCCGTGATGAAGCGGTGCCGCCACATCATCAGAACCTCGCGCTGCTCGTTGATGACGGCGGCCACGGCCAGGTGCCGGAGCTTCACGACGTGGTGCTCCCAGCGGTTCCCGTCCGGCGTCTCGACGTCGGTGAGCCACAGGTTCACCCAGCTGTTCTCGTAGATCGGACGTTCCCCGTGGATCTTCCACTGCATCGCTGCGGCCCCTCTCGATCGGCCTCCAGCATCGCAGAGCAACTGCTAACTGAGGCTAACCAGGACTAGGTTCGACCACGTTTTACGTCAGGCCGACGAATACTGGCGGGCCTGTTCCTACAGGGTCGCCATGTCATGCGGGAGCTCGCACGAGTCGTCCCTCATGTGCAGGCGCCGGAGGTCCTGCAGTGCGGCGACAGGGAAGGGGTGCTGTACCCACTTGGCTCGGTATCCGTCCTCACCATGAATCCGGAGCACGTCCTGTGCCGCTTCCATGACGGCGTGGCTCAGAAGGGTGCGGGGCTGGTTCGACCGCCACACGAGCTTTCCCTCTGAGTTCGGCTTGTCATAGCTCGTGAACATGTCGGGAAACTCGTAGATCGCGATGCTCACTTCCGAATCCTGACATCGAAGGACCCACCTCACCTCAGCGGGTTCGAGGTCGAATGAGACTCGCTGGACAGAGGTGGGGCCGCAGAGACCCGCCACGCGATGGATCAGGTCGGAGAGTGCGTCGGCGCAGTAGCTGACGAAGTGCTTCCTCTCGGAAGTGCTGTCCGCGATACGGCACGTGGCCCAACCGGATCCGCTGAGCTCCCAACTGAACTGGAGATCACCTGGCATCGTTCCCCTCCCCGTGATTGCCTGCGAAGACGGTACAGCGGAGGCATTGCTGTTGCGTGTGGGACGTGGCCGGCCGAGATGCCTCGGGGGAGTCTTGGGTGCCTGGGCAGGCAGCCCGGCCTCCGGCTCATGGAGTGGCTCCATCCCGGTTCTCAGCTCTCTTGGCCCAGGTGGTTGTCAGTGGCCGCTGTTAGCGTCCGGCCGTTCTGGCAGAGCTGTGTGGGGAGGGGGGCGTATGGGCGCGTCGGGGTGGGACTACTCCGTGCCGTATCAGGAAGATCTCGTCGGGGCGTTCGAGGGGCTGCGGCAGAAGGTCTTCGCAGAGCGGGATTACTACTGGGGCCCGGGTGGCGACTGGTGTCCGGAGGAGGAGCGGCTTCCGTGGCCCGAGACCGAGGAGGAGCTGTGGGAGCACGAACTCGTGCAGCACGACGGGACGCACTCGATTCTCGACATCTTCCGAATCATCGGGCCGGAGGAGGAGCCGGATTACTCCACGATGAAGCAGGTGACCGAGGAGGAGGCGTTGCGTGTCCTGGGCACCCGGAAGCTCACCCGGGAGCACGTGCCGAGGTTCGAGGAGTTCGACCAGTGGCGTTGGTACGGGCGGTGTGCTGTGCTCCATGACGACCAGGGGGAGCCACAGGAGATCTACTTCTGGGGCTTCTCCGGCGACTGAGCCGACCCGGCGGACCAGGTGTGGACCGCCGGAGGCGGCGATGGGCCCGGAGGGTGGGGAACGAGCAGGTCAAGCATGTACGGCAGGCTTCCCGCAGCACTCTCTTGAACAGGGTCGTGGCGCGGGTCACCGTGGGTTCACATCCCACACCCACCGCATTGCCTGTGAAGGGGCGTCCGAGAGGGCGCCCCTTCTGTGTGCCTGCCCGGCACGTCGGGTCAGGGCGACCGGTCGGTGCTGCCCTCCAGGCCGGCGGGGCGGCCGGAGGCGAGGCGGGCGGCCGAGGCGATGGTGGCGCGGGCTTCGTGTTCGGTGAGGCCGACGCGGACGGCGGCCCCGGTGAGGGCATCCGCGAGGGCGTCGCCGAAGCCGTGTTCGTACGCACGGCAAGCTGCCCAGAACAGGCGGGTGTTGCGCTGTCCTTCGCGTGCCGCGAGGACGAACTGGACCAGGCCCCGGCCGTGGTGGGGGCGGGGGGAGGGGTGGTGAGGGCGCGCTGGGGGTGTGAGCAGCCGCAGGAGTGCGCGGGGGCAAGGGGCCGGGGAGAGATCGGCGGCGCCAGGGGCGAGTCGGTAGGTGCCGCCGGTGGTGACCGAGCCGGGGCCGACCAGGTAGCCGCCGGCGCCGCGGATGTCGATGCCGGGGGCGAGGCGGCCGGCGGAGTTCGGCACGGGCACCCCGGGCGAACCCGTGAGCCAGATGTGGCGCCCGCCGCTCGGTGTGATGACCGTGACGGTCGGCGGGATGGTGAACCGATGGTGCAGGGCCAGCTGCTGGAGGGCCGCCGCGGAGTCGTTGCGGCCAGAGGCATCGATGTCGAGGTCGATGCCGATGAGGTGGTGCGGGGCGCGTCCGCAGGCGATGCCGTAGCCGGTGGCCCACGGAGCGGCGGCAAACAGGGCTCGTACGGCGGCGGGGTTCGTGGTGGCGTCATGGACCCCGTGTCCGGGAAGGCCGCAGGCGCCCCGGCAGCTGACCGGCCGGTCGTCGCCGCGGTGGGGGGAACGCAGGGCGGGGAGCTTGGTGGCGGACAGCGGGATGACGGGGAGCCCGTGCTCGGCGGCGGAGAGCGCGTGGGCGAGGGCCAGGGTGGCGGTCTGCCGGTCGGTGATGGCCATACTTAATTTTCGTACAGCTGTTCGAGAAAAGGAAGAGGGTGAGGTGGGGTCGGCGTGTCGATGGGCGGGCTTGGGGGTTCCAGGGAGACGGTGAGGCAGATTGTAAGGAAATGTGGCTAAATATCTTTCCTTCGGGGGTGCGCGGGGTCGCGTGGTGCGGATCCATATGTGCGGGCGTGGACCGGATCTTTTGAGGGGGCGCGGGAGGTTTGTCAGCTGTTCCTCATGCTTGCGGGGGAATCGTGGATCATGAGTGGTTCATGAAGGATTCGGTGGGCAACTTTGGTCTCGCGACGTCGTGACCAATACCGGGGCGGTCGGCCAACCGCCTTGGGAAAAGCTGCACTTCTGGTTCCTGGAGGAATTGATATGGCAAGCATCCGTACCGCTCGCGCCCTCGCCGCTGTTGCCGCACTGCCTCTCGCCGCCGCACTCTTCAGCGGCGTGGCCCAGGCAGACAGCGGCTCGTTCGCGAACGATGGGTCGAACGCGGGTGTTGCGACGATCAGCGGTAGCGGAGTCGGTGGGGACAATGCCGGTAATTCGTCCACGTTGCAGCAGCAGGCCACCGGCTCCGGGGCGTCGAACCGGAGCAACTCGGCGCAGGTGAACGGCTCGGCCTTCACCATGATCGATCAGTCCCATAGGAGTATCACGGTGAACTTCACCAATCTCTGGTGAGCTGGGGGTCGCCGCGGGCCGGTCGGGGGGCCGGGTGCGGCGGGGTGAACAGCGGCCTGCGCGAGGACACTTCGGTCTCCTGGCGCAGGCTGTTCGCGTTCCGGAGGGTGCGGGCGGGCGTGTTCGGGCGCCGCCGGCCTTGACAGCGATCAGCAATCTGACGGACAGTCAGAAAACCCTGATCCGTACGCCCGCGTCCGGGAGGCAGCCGCCGTGCACCTCGCCCCGACGGAACGTCAGCAGCAGCTGCGCGCCGAACTCCGCACGTATTTCCGCGATGTGATCTCCCGGACGGATCCCACCGCTCGAGCCGACGCGGCCCCCGGGACGGCCGGAACTCCTGGGGCGGAAGGGAAGCCCAGGCCCCGGACGGCGCCAGAGGACCCGGTCGAGCAGCGTCGGCTGTTGCGGCGTATCGGTGCCGACGGGATGCTCGGGCTCGGCTGGCCCGTCGAGTACGGAGGGCAGGGCCGCGGACCCGACGAGCAGTTCGTCTTCTTCGACGAGGCGTACCGGGCGGGCGCACCCGTGTCCATGGTCACGCTCAATACCGTCGGCCCGACGCTGATGAGGTACGGGACCGAGGCGCAGAAGGAGTATTTCCTCCCGCGGATCCTGAGCGGGGACCTCGTTTTCGCGATCGGCTACAGCGAACCCGGGGCCGGCACGGACCTGGCCGCGCTGCGGACCAGGGCGGTGCGGGACGGAGGGGGCGCCTCCCGCTCGAGCGAAGCCGGGAGCGGGGGCGACTGGGTGATCGACGGGCAGAAGATCTTCACCAGCAACGCGCAGAACGCGGACTGGATCTGGCTCGCCTGCCGTACGGATCCGGAGGCGCCCAAACACAAGGGCATCTCGATCATCCTGGTTCCGACGGACGCGCCGGGCTTTTCCTGGACCCCGATCGAGACCGTGGGCGGACTGACCACGACGGCCACCTATTACGACGGGATCCGGGTGCCCGCCACGAACCTGGTCGGCGAGGAGAACGGCGGCTGGGGACTGATCACCAACCAGTTGAACCACGAGCGGGTGGCGCTCGCAGCGATCGGGATGCAGGCCGAGGACTTCTACGAGGCAGCGCTCGCCTTCGCCCGTACCCCCGATCCGGCGACGGGGCGGCGTCCGGTTGACGAGCCGTGGGTACGGTCCAGGCTGGCCGAGGCGTATGCCCGGCTGGCGGCAACCCGCCTGCTCAACTGGCGTCTGGTGGGGGATGTCGGGGCGGGCTCGGTGGCCCCCGGGGACGCGAGCGGCGTGAAATTCGTGGGAACCGAATCGGCCGTCGAGGTGTATCGAATGTGCCAGGAAATCACCGGCGAGGCCGGGATGGTCAGGGGCGGATCGCCCGGCTCCTTCGGGGACGGGGAGCTGGAGCGGATGAACAGAGCGGCGCAGATCAACACCTTCGGGGGCGGGGTGAGCGAGGTGCAGCGGGAGATCGTCGCGACGATGCGGCTCGGCATGAAGAGGGGGAAGCGGTGACGGACGCAGGGGACCAGTTGTACGGGCGGCTCAAGGCGTACGAAGGGCACGCGGCCGCCACGGCCGGCGTCGGCAAGGACCTTGTCAACGAGGCGATGATCAGGCACTGGTGCGAGGCGATGGGGGACGGGAATCCCGCGTACGTGGGGCCGGGGGCGATCGCGCCGCCGACGATGCTGCAGGCGTGGACGATGGGTGGCCTGTCGGGGCACACCGACCGGTCCGGGGCGTACGACGAGCTGTTCGGCCTGCTCGACGGTGCCGGGTACACCTCGGTGGTCGCGACCGACTGCGAGCAGGAGTACCTGCGGCCGCTGCGGCCCGGCGACCGGATCACGTTCGATGCGGTGATCGAGTCGGTGTCGGAGCGGAAGAGGACGAAGCTGGGGACGGGCTATTTCATCACGACGCGGATGGACGTCCGAGCGGCCGGTGAACCGGCCGGGACGCATCGCTTCCGGATCCTGAAGTACACGCCGGCAGGAGGGAAAGGGGGACAGCGGGGTGGAGGACGCGGGTTGAGGCAGAGCGGCCGGAGCCTGCGGCCGAGACCGGTGATCAACCGGGACAACGCCGGTTTCTGGCAGGGCGTCGCCGAGCACAGACTGCTCATCCAGCGGTGCCGGGAGTGCCAGACCCTGCGTTTTCCCTGGCTCCCCGGGTGCAATGAGTGCGGCTGCCAGGAGTGGGACACGGTCGAGGCGAGCGGCGAGGGCACGGTCTTCAGTCACGTCGTGATGCATCACCCGCCCTTCCCTGCCTTCAGCACCTCCGGCGACGCCGGGCCGTACGCGGTGGCGCTGATCGAGCTGGCGGAGGGCGTGCGGATGGTCAGCAATGTGGTCGGCGTGCCCTACGACAAGGTGCGGACGGGAATGTCGGTGAGGCTGGAATTCCTCCGTACGGACCCCGAGTTGGAGCTGCCGGTCTTCCGGGGGAGCGAGGGCTGACATGGACTTCACGCCCACGGAGGAGCAGGGCGCGGCACAGGGGCTCGCCGCGCAGATCTTCGGTGACCTGGCCACGCACGAGCGATTGGCCGCCGCAGGGTCGGGGACGGATGCCGAGCTGTGGAAGGAGCTGTGCGCAGCCGGGCTCACCGGCGCCGTCGAGGAGATCGGGCTGCTGGGCCTGGTGCTGCTGTTGGAGGAACAGGGCAGGACGACAGCGCAGGTGCCGTTCGCCGCGAGCTGTGTGTACGGGCTGCTCGCCGTCGCCGACCACGGTACGGACGAACAGCGGGAGCGACTGCTGCCACCGCTGCGGGACGGCACGGCCGTGGCCACCGGAGCGTTCCCGGCACGCTCCGGTCTGCGGACCGACGGGGAAGGGCGGCTCAGCGGCGTCGTGCCCTATGTGCCCTGGCTGCGGGACGCCACCTTGGTGCTCGTGGCGGATGCGGACCGGGTGCTGTGGGTCGTGCGGACTGCCGATCCGGGCGTGGTGGTCGTGCCGGTGGAGACGACGGCGCCGTGGTCGGCGGCGCGGCTCGTCCTGGACCGGGCTCCTGGTGAACGGCTCGGCGGGCCGGGGCCGGAGCTGAGCCCCGAGCCGAGCCCGGAACCAGAAGCAGAGTCAGAAGTAAAAGGGGGAACGGGCCGGGAGCCGGAAGCGGAGACAGGAGAGGCAGGGGCAGCCGGGATGCACGGGGCAGTGCTGGCCGCGAGCCGGACGGCATTCGCGGGATTGCAGGCAGGGGTGTGCGCCGGGTCACTGGCCCGAGCGGTCGCCCACACCACCACCCGGGAGCAGTTCGGGCGCCCGCTCTCCACCAATCAGGGGGTGCTGCTGCGCGCAGCCGACGCTCATATGGACACCGAGGCGATACGGGTCACGGCGTACGAGGCGGCATGGCGCCACGACCAGGGTCTGGCCTACGGCGCACAGGCGCTCACTGCGGCCTGGTGGGCCTCGGAGGCCGGCAAGAGAGTCGTACACGCCGGACAGCATCTGCACGGCGGTACGGGCGCCGACCTCGACCACCCCGTCCACCGTCACTTCCTCTGGGGCCGTCAGCTCGACTCCTATCTGGGATGCGGCAGTGAAGTGCTTGAGGAACTGGGTGAGTTGCTGGTGAAGGAGGGATCGTCATGAAGGTCGGCGAGGAGCTGGCACCGCTGGAGATCGCGGTGACCCGCACCCTCATCGTCGCGGGCGCCGTTGCCTCCCGCGACTATCAGGACGTGCACCATGACGCGGAGCTCGCGCAGCAGAAGGGTTCCCCGGACATCTTCATGAACATCCTGACGACCAATGGCCTGGTGGGGCGGTACGTCACCGACCACTTCGGGCCGTCTGCGGTGCTCCGTAAGGTCGCCATCAGGCTGGGGGCACCCAACTACCCCGGAGACACCATGGTGTTGAGCGGCACCATCACAGCCCTCGATGACGCCGGGACGGCCGAAGTGACGGTCGTCGGCGCCAACGGGCTCGGCAGGCATGTCACCGGCACGGTGACCGTCAGTGTTCCGGAGGGATCGGCATGAGCGTGCGCAGGGCCGATTCGCTCGGCGGCCGGGCAGCGATCGTCGGGATCGGGGCGACCGAGTTCTCAAAGGATTCCGGGCGCAGTGAACTCAAACTGGCCGTCGAGGCGGTGCGAACCGCCCTCGACGACGCCGGGCTGACCCCCGCCGACGTCGACGGTCTGGTCACCTTCACCATGGACACCAGCCCCGAGATCACGGTGGCCCAGGCGGCCGGCATCGGAGAGCTGTCGTTCTTCTCCCGCATCCACTACGGCGGCGGGGCGGCCTGCGCGACCGTGCAGCAGGCGGCGCTCGCCGTGGCGAGCGGGGTGGCCGATGTCGTGGTCTGCTACCGCGCCTTCAACGAACGCTCGGGGCGGCGTTTCGGATCCGGGGTGCAGCACCGGGAACCCACCGCCGAGGGGACGGCGCTCGGCTGGAACCTCCCCTTCGGGCTCCTCACCCCCGCCTCGTGGGTGGCCATGGCCGCCCAGCGTTATCTGCACACCTACAACCTGACCCCGGAGGCCTTCGGCCACGTCGCGGTCACCGACCGGCGCCATGCGGCGCGCAACCCGGCGGCGTACTTCTACGAGAAGCCGATCACCCTCGCCGACCACGCCGCGTCGCGCTGGATCGTCGAACCTCTGCGGCTGCTCGACTGCTGCCAGGAGACCGACGGCGGACAGGCGATCGTCGTGACCAGCGCCGAGCGGGCCAGGGACCTTCCGCGTCCGCCTGCGGTGATCGTCGCCGCAGCACAGGGCGCAGGGCGGGCGCAGGAGCAGATGACCAGCTTCTACCGTGACGGGCTGACCGGGCTGCCGGAGATGGGCGTCGTCGCCAGGCAGCTCTGGCGTACCTCCGGACTCACCCCGTCCGAGATCGATGTGGGCATTCTCTACGACCACTTCACCCCGTTCGTGCTGATGCAGCTGGAGGAGTTCGGCTTCTGCGGGCCGGGTGAGGCCGCCGACTTCGTGGCGGACGACGCGCTGCCCCTGAACACGCACGGAGGTCAGCTGGGGGAGGCATACCTGCATGGGATGAACGGCATCGCGGAGGCGGTCCGGCAGATCCGGGGCACGTCGGTGAACCAGATATCCGGGGCGGCCAGAACCCTGGTCACAGCGGGCACAGGGGTGCCTACCTCCGGACTGATTCTGGGTACCGGCGATTGACCGTGGCGCAGGAGCCGGTCCGATGTCTCAGGGGGGCGACCCTGAGTCCTGATGACGAGCTCTACTCCTCCAGGAGGTGGGGTCGGCCCTACCCCTACAACCTGAGGCGGACGCGGCTTCGGGACCTGGGGCCGATCCCCCGGGTAGCACCCGCTCCTAGCGTGGACCTATGACCACGCCAGTCTGCACGGGCGCCTCCAGGGGAGCCACTGCCGCCACCGGACACGCGCCGCTCACCTCGTCGGCGTCGCACACGCAGCATGCGTCGCATGGTTCACCGGGATCGTACGGTTCGTATGCGGGGCGGGCGCCCTACGTTCCCTACCCGTCGTTCTCGTCGTTCGTGCGGGCGCGGGGGCCCGTGCTGCTGCGTACCGCGCGCTCGCTGACCGCAAACCCGAGCGATGCCGAGGATTTGCTGCAGACCGCGCTCACCAAGACGTACGTCGCGTGGGAACGGATCGAGGATCACCGGGCGCTCGACGGCTATGTCCGCCGGGCCCTGGTGAACACCCGCACCTCGCAGTGGCGCAAGCGGAAGGTGGACGAATTCGCCTGCGACGAGCTGCCCGAGCAGGAGACGGCTCCTGCGCCCGATCCGGCCGAGCAGCAGTCGTTGCACGATGCGATGTGGCGAGCCGTGCTGAGGCTCCCGGACCGGCAGCGGGCGATGGTCGTCCTGCGCTATTACGAGGATCTCAGCGAGGCCCAGACGGCCGAGGTGCTCGGCGTGTCCATCGGTACGGTCAAGAGCGCGGTGTCACGGGCGCTCGGCAAACTGCGCGAAGACCCGGAGCTGACCCCCGTCCGCTGACCCCGCGAGCCCGTCCGTCGGCGATCCGGCTCAGGCCCGGGAGACTGCCGGCCTGTGAGCCCCCGGTGAGCCCCCTGTGAGTTCCTCTGAGCCCGCACACGACGGGTGAGCCCGCGTGACCCGCACACGACGGGTGAGCCCGCGTGACCCGCACACGACGGGTGAGCCCGCGTGACCTGCACACGCCGGTGAGCCCGCATGAGCCCGAGATCCCGCCGGCCCGTGAGCTCGTGAGTTCGAGAGTTCGTGACCCCGCTGGTCGGCGACGAGGCCCGCAGAAGTTGACGACTGCATGGAAGAAGTCCGGGTCATCGGCGGACTCCCGTCCTCAATCCCGGGATTCCGTGCCCCGGGTGCTCCGCCGACGCGGGCAGGAGAAGCCGACGTACACCGATTCGTATGCCCGGGACTAGTGACATACCACTTGGTATGTGCGCAGAATCAGCGGAACCTTAACGCCGCGTAGCGCCCACCGGGAGGACGCCGTGCTGAGCACCATGCAGGACGTACCGCTGACTGTCACCCGCATCCTGACGCATGGGATGACGATCCACGGGAAGTCGCAGGTCACGACCTGGACCGGCGAGCCCGAGCCGCAGCGGCGAAGCTTCGCCGAGGTGGGGCGCCGTGCCACGCAGCTCGCCCATGCCCTGCGCGACGAGCTCGGTGTCGTCGGCGACCAGAGGGTCGCGACCCTCATGTGGAACAACGCCGAGCATGTCGAGGCGTACCTGGCGATCCCCTCCATGGGCGCCGTGCTCCACACGCTCAACCTGCGGCTTCCCGCCGAGCAGCTGATCTGGATCGTCAAGCACGCCGACGACAAGGTCGTCATCGTCAACGGCTCGCTGCTGCCGCTCCTCGCTCCGCTCCTCCCGCAGCTGACGTCGATCGAGCACGTCGTCGTCGCCGGGCCCGGTGACCGTTCCGTGCTCGACGGCGCCGGGCCGCGGGTGCACGACTACGAGGAGCTGATCACCGGCCGCCCGACCAGCTACGACTGGCCGGAGCTGGACGAACGTCAGGCCGCCGCCATGTGCTACACCTCCGGCACCACCGGCGACCCCAAGGGCGTCGCCTACTCCCACCGCTCCGTCTACCTGCACTCCATGCAGGTCAACATGTCGGAGTCGATGGGGCTGACCGACAAGGACACCACGCTGGTGGTCGTCCCCCAGTTTCACGTCAACGCGTGGGGCCTGCCGCACGCGACGTTCATGTCCGGCGTCAACATGCTGATGCCGGACCGGTTCCTGCAGCCCGCCCCGCTCGCGGACATGATCGAGCGCGAGAAGCCGAGCCACGCCGCCGCCGTTCCCACCATCTGGCAGGGTCTGCTCGCCGAGGTCACCGCCAACCCGCGCGATCTGACCTCAATGGCCCGCGTCACCATCGGCGGCGCCGCCTGTCCGCCCTCCCTCATGGCGGCGTACGACAAGCTGGGCGTCCGTCTCTGCCACGCCTGGGGCATGACCGAGACGTCGCCGCTCGGCACGATGGCCAACCCGCCCGCCGGGCTGACGGCGGAGCAGGAGTGGCCGTACCGCATCACCCAGGGACGATTCCCGGCCGGAGTCGAGGCGCGACTGGTCGGCCCCGGCGGCGATCATCTGCCCTGGGACGGGGAGTCGGCCGGTGAGCTGGAGGTCCGCGGACCCTGGATCGCCGGTGCGTACTACGGCGGCGCGGACGGCGAGGCGCTGCGCCCCGAGGACAAGTTCAGCGAGGACGGCTGGCTGAGGACCGGTGATGTCGGCGTCATCAGCGAGGACGGCTTCCTCACCCTCACCGACCGCGCCAAGGACGTCATCAAGTCCGGCGGCGAGTGGATTTCCAGCGTCGAGCTGGAAAATGCCCTGATGGCGCACCCGGATGTGGCCGAGGCCGCCGTCGTTGCGGTCCCGGACGAGAAGTGGGGCGAGCGTCCGCTGGCGACCGTCGTTCTCAAGGACGGCGCAGTCGCGGAATACGAGGCGCTGCAGGCGTTCCTCGCCGAGTCCGGCATAGCCAAGTGGCAGCTGCCGGAGCGCTGGTCGATGATTCCGGCGGTGCCGAAGACCAGTGTCGGGAAGTTCGACAAGAAGGTGATCCGCCAGCAGTACGCGGCGGGTGAGCTGGACATCACGCAGCTCTGAGCGGTGCGCTGACGGCGAGGGCGGTGCGGGAACCCGTGCCGCCCTCGTCCGTCGTCGGCGACGACAACTGCCTCAGTTCGTGCCGATCTTCGCCAGCAGGTCGACGATGCGGGACTGGACCTCTTCGCTCGTCGAACGTTCCGCCAGGAAGAGCACGGTCTCGCCGGAGCTGAGCCTCGGCAGCTCCGCCCGGTTGATGTCGGCCGAGGTGTAGACGACCAGCGGGGTCCGGTTGAGCTGGCCGTTCGCGCGTAGCCAGTCGACGATCCCGGCTCGGCGCCGGCGTACCTGCAGCAGGTCCATCACCACCAGATTCGGCCGCATCCGGGTGGCGAGGGAGACCGCCTCGCTGTCGGTCGAGGCGCACGCGACCTGCATGCCGCGGCGTTCCAGCGTCGCCGTCAGCGCCACCGCGATTTCCTCGTGCTCCTCGATCAGCAGCACCCGCGGCGGGTGCTGCTCGCTGTCGCGAGGGGCGAGCGCCTTGAGGAGCACCGCGGGGTCGGCACCGTACGCCGCTTCCCGCGACGCCTGTCCCAGACCGGCCGTCACCAGCACCGGAACTTCGGCCGCCACGGCCGCCTGGCGCAGCGACTGCAGCGCCGTACGCGTGATCGGCCCGGTCAGTGGGTCCACGAAGAGCGCGGCGGGGAACGCCGCGATCTGGGCGTCCACCTCCTCGCGGGAGTGCACGATCACCGGCCGGTAGCCGCGGTCGCTCAGCGCCTGCTGGGTGGAGACGTCGGGCGCGGGCCAGACGAGCAGCCGGCGCGGGTTGTCCAGTGGTTCCGGGGGAAGCTCGTCGTCGACCGGCTGCGGCGACGGACGGTTGGCGACCTCGACCGCGCCGCCCGGGCCGTCCAGTGGCTCCGGACCCTCGGCGCCCTCGTCCGGTGCCTCTATCGCGTACGCACGCCCCTCGGCGGCCGGGGCGGAGAGGAGCTGCCCGGAGGCATTGGCGGTGGGCGCGGTGCCGGGCTGGGGGGCGGCAGCCGGTGCGGCGGCCGGCTGCGACAGGACGGGGTCCGCGGCGTGCTCGTCCTCGGGTGGGGCGGCGAGCTTACGCCGACGCCCGGCACCGCCGAGCGTCTGGTTCTGCTGGTGCGCGAGGTGCTGGGCGAACGGCACGCCCTGTCCGAGGGTCCGCACGCTGAACGCGCGCCCCTGTGTCGAGTCGGCGGACGCGGGTGCGGCAGCAGACACCGGCGCCGACGCAGGCATCGGTGCCTCGGCGGGCAGCGGCTGTCGCCGGGGGTCCGGCGCGGGCTCGGCCACGGGAGCGGGCTCGGGCGCGATGGCGCCCGGACGGCTCTCCGCCGGGCCGGCGGGGGCCGTGGTGGCCGTGGTGCCGGTGGTGTGCCCCGTTCCGGGCCGGGTCAGGTCGTCGCCAGGGGTGTTCGGGGCGGCCAGGCCCAGTCCCGAGGTGCCGTTCTCCGGCAGGCCGGAGGGCTGCTGGGGCTGCATGGGCCGCTGCGCGGGTTCCGGCTGTTCGGGCTGTTGCTGGGGCGCGTCCGGGGCGTGACGGGCTCGGCGGCGCCCGGTCGGTGCGGGGTGTTCCTGCGGCGGTGTGTGGGGGTTGTCCTGGGGCGTGCCCGCGGTGTCATGGCGTCCGGGCAGTGAGGCGTCGGCCTCACCGGCCGTGGGCGGGATCCGGTCGGCATCGGCGGGCGGGAGGGCGAATGCGATACGCGGCCCCACCGGTTCGGCCGCGGCGGCTCGGTCCTGCGCGGCCGCCAGCGCCCGGCGGGCCCGTCGCCCGGTCGGTTGCTGCTGCACCTGATGCTGGTTCTGCTCGGTCTGCTCACCTTGTGGTGTCTGCGGTCGGCCGGTCCGGGACGCCGTCCGGTCCTGCGCCGGGGCAGATGCGAGGGCCGGGAGGGCCAGCTGGTTCTCGTTGCCCTGGCGCGCCCGTCCACCGCCTGCGGGCACCGGCACGGGCGCCTCGACGGGCACCCCCTGCGGCGGCACGGTATGCCCACGCTGCGGACGGTTGCCCACGCCCTGAACGCCCTCGGCCGCCGTCACCACCGACCCCTCGGACATCGCCGCGGCCGCGGGCAGCGCCAACGCCTGCCCCGGCTGCTCCGCGGGCTGACCGGTGCCCGTCTCGGCCGGGCTGGGCCGTCCCCGCCTGCGACCGGATCCTTCGCCCTGCTGGGCCGGGATGAGCTCGTGGGGCGACGGCTGGGGCTGCTGCCCGCTGTGCTCGTCCTGCGCCGCCGCTTCACGACGCGCCCTGCGCCGCCCCGTCGGCTCCGCCGCAGCGGTGTCACCGGACTCGGCCCCCGAAGCGGCGGTCCCACCGCCCACCGGGCTCTCCAGGAAGGCGTCCGTCGACGCGCGTCGCGCCCTGCGCCGTCCGCCGCCTGGCGTCCCCTGCTGCTGCCCCGTCTCCTCGGGCGCAGCCGGAACGGGGGGCGTCTGCGGCGGCAGTACGGTCCCCGCCCCCGCGCCCAGCGGCACTTCGAGGACGTACGCGCTGCCGCTCATCCCCGGCATCTCGTGCGTCTGCAGCACGCCGCCGTGCGCCCGTACGATCCCGCGCACGATCGGCTCGTGCACCGGGTCGCCCCCGGCGAACGGTCCGCGCACCTCGATCCGTACGACCTCACCGCGCTGAGCCGCCGCCACGACCACTGTCGAGTCGACGTAGCCGCCGCCCGGCGCCACCCGCGTCCTGCCGGTCGAGTCGACCCCGGCGACGTCCGCGACCAGGTGGGCGAGCGCCGTCACCAGCCGCCCCGCGTCCACCTCGGCCTCGATCGGCGGCGCGTGCACCGCGAACTGCGCGCGCCCCGGACCGATCAGTTCCACAGCGCCGTCGATACCGGCCGTCACGACCGAGTCGAGCAGCACCTTCTCCTTGACCAGCGCCTCCGCCCCGCTGTCGAGACGCTGGTAGCCGAGCACGTTGTCGACGAGCGTCGTCATCCGGGCGTAGCCGGCGGCCAGGTGGTGCAGGATCTGGTTGGCCTCGGGCCACAGCTGGCCCGCCGGGTCGGCGGCGAGCGTCGAGAGCTCGCCGCGCAGCTCCTCCAGCGGCCCGCGCAACGACTCGCCGAGGACGGCGGTCAGCTGTGCGTGCCGGGCGGTCAGTTGTGCGAGCCGCTCGGTCAGCTCCTCCGACTCGGCCGCGGACCGCTCGGTCCGGTCGGCCAGCTCGGCGGCGTGCCGTTCGGTCAGCCGGGTGACCTCGGCGGTGTGCTGCTCGGTCAGCCGGGTGACCTCGGCGGTGTGCTGCTCGGTCAGCTCGGTCAGCCGCGCCGTGTGCTCGTTGGTGAGTTCCTCGTACGGCCGGCGGTCGGTGAACGTCATCACCGCACCGACCAGCTGGTCCCCGTCCCGGACGGGCGCGGTCGTCAGATCGACCGGCACCTGCGCGCCGCTCTTGGACCACAGCACCTGCCCGCGCACCCGGTGCTTACGACCGGACTTGAGCGTGTCGGCGAGCGGCGACTCCTCGTACGGGAACGGCTCGCCCTCCGCACGCGAGTGCAGGATCAGCGGATGCAGCTTCTGGCCGCCCAGGTCGCTGGCACGGAAGCCGAGGATCTGTGCGGCGGCGGGGTTGACCAGGACGACCCGGCCGTCGGTGTCCGTGCCGACGACCCCCTCGGCCGCGGCCCGCAGGATCATCTCGGTCTGCCGCTGCGAACGGGCCAGCTCGGCCTCGGTGTCGACAGTGCCCGACAGATCCCGTACGACGAGCATCAGCAGCTCGTCGCCCGTGTAGCTGCCGTTGTAGCCGGCCTGGAAGTCGTTGTACGCGGCCTGCCCGTCCTCCAGGCTGGCGCTGGTGACCTCGACCGGGTACTCGTTGCCGTCGGTCCGCCGCGCGATCATCCGCGTCGGCTTCGTCCGGCCCCGCTCGTCCGCCGCCTCGGGCCTGCGCATCGACCCCGGGATCAGCTTGGAGTCGAACTCCGGAAGCAGATCGAGGAGTCCGCGACCGACGAGCGCGGTGCCCGGCGTCTCGAACATTTCGAGGGCGATGGTGTTGGCGTTGACGACCGTGCCGTTGCAATTGACGAGCAGCAGCCCGTCAGGGAGAGCGTCGAGTATGGCTGCGAGGCGAGCAGCGCCTCGGGATGGCCTGCTGCTCACGACGACGCTTCCTCCCTGGTTACCGCACCTTGCCGGACAGCGGGCCCCATCTTGCCCCTCGGGCCGCAGGCTGTCACTGGAGGAGTCTAAAGGCAGGAGAGGGGCATCCGGCGGCGGATGCGCGGGGAGCTCTCACCAAGGTTCTGTGCATACCGCGTACGACCCCTGCCCCTGACGTGTCCCGTGACGGCCCCGGCGACCCCGGGTCACCGGACATTCGGCAGCACCGGCCGCAGGTCGTTCCAGCGTGCGATCTCGCATCCGTTGCTCCGGTCGAAGGCGGCGTCGACACGCTGCCCGCGCCAGGTTCCGGTGACCCGGGCCGTGGCCGATCCGCCGAACTGCTGGGTGCACAGGGCGCCGGCGGGCACCGGACGGAAGGGGTTCTTGCCGTCACCCGTGGGCTCCTCCAGCTCCGCGAGCCGGTCGCACGCCTGCTGCGCCACCGGGTGGCTTCCGCCGGCGGGGAGGCACTTCAGTTCGTACACGCCGTCGGCGGCGCGGTATCCGGAATCAGAGACCGTGACCGTCAGCTGGGTTGTCCGCGCGCCGTCGTCGCCCTGGAGCGCCGGTACCGGCAGCGGGAGGGGCAGCGGAAGGTGGCCGGTGGCAGCGGTCGCGGCCGGTGCGGCGGCGGACAGCACGGCGAAGGATGTGGCAGCGGTGAGGGCGAGACGGCGCAGCATGCGGGCTCCTGTGGACGTGTGGAAGACGGAGAGGCGGTACCTCGTCATCACTAACGCTCCGCATGCCCCGGCGTTGCGCAACCCGAAGGCTTTGCCCTGACGGCCGAAGGCCTAGTACCGTAGGCGGCGATTGGTGAGGCAGTGCTCAGCTGTGTCATCATCTGCACGCACCACTCGCGTTCGCGCGGGGTGTGCTGGAGGCGTCGCCTAGTCCGGTCTATGGCGCCGCACTGCTAATGCGGTTTGGGTCTTAAAGCCCATCGAGGGTTCAAATCCCTCCGCCTCCGCTTGATCACTGAAGCCCCGTGCCACTGGCCGGGGCTTCAGTCGTATCCGGATGGGGCGCGCGTCCGCGACGGCGTGTGCAGAGGTGGCCCAACATGGCGTTTCCGCAGGTCAGGGGCAGTCTGGGTAATGGATTTCGCGTGACGGCGCAGGTCATGTAATGTTGTTCCCGCAACGCCGACCAGGCAGAAAAGCCCGGAACGCCAAGCACTCGTAGCTTAACGGATAGAGCATCTGACTACGGATCAGAAGGTTGCAGGTTCGAATCCTGCCGAGTGCACAGCAAGCCAGAGGCCCCCAGGAGAAATCCCGGGGGCCTCTGCCGTTACCTGTACAGCAGCGAAGTACAGCAACCGTCTCAGCCGGTGCCGCCCATTGCTTCGGACAGCTGGCCCAGTGCCGCACGCACCTCTTCCTCGCTCGCTTCCGCGTAGACCTCCATCGTCATGGCGATTGCAGGTTCGAATCCTGCCGGGTGCACAGCAAGCCGGAGGCCCTCAGGGGAAGTCCTGAGGGCCTCCGGCTTTTGCGTTGACGGCAGTGTGTGACGGGCTGTGGAGCAAAAGGAAGCTGAGGCCGGGAGGCCAGGGCGAGCGTCCAGTCCGACTCGGCGAGCAGGAACCCGCAGTGACCCTTCGCGGTGCCTGAGGCCCCGTGGCGGCCGACCTGCGCGGCTTCACCCACCTGTCTGGGCGGGGGCCCGCGTTGTCGTCCAAGGGCCCACGGAAGTACGGCCGGGTCAGGCCGACACCTTGACGGCTGAGCCCGCCCGGGCCCGCTCCTGCACGACGCGGCGGCGCCGGGTCGGCATCCCGAACGTCGGGTTGGCGACGCCCCAGATCGCGCCCTTGCAGACCAGCTCCTTGTAGACAGCGGCGAGCCGTCCGGTCAGGGCCGCCCGGACGGCGCGGTCGTCGGCGGTGACGTACTGGATCACGCCTTCCCTGCGGCCCAGTGAGATGCACTGGTTGAAGTAGCGGAGCGGCGCGTTCGGGAGCTTCCCACCGGTCAGGCGTGCCGCGATGGCGTCGGCTGCCTGCCACGCGGTGGGGGTGCCCGAGGCGCACGACATCCGCAGCGGCTTGTCGCCTGGGCCCATGGCCATGGCCGCGTCACCGATGGCGTACACGTCCGGGTGCGAGACCGAGCGCATGGTCCCGTCGACCACGATCTGGCCTGTGTCGGTGATCTCCAGAGCGGTGGCCTTCGCGATCGGGTGGACCGCGAAGCCGGTGGTCCACACGGTGACCGCGGCCGGGACGGACGTGCCGTCGGCGGTGGTGACGCGGTCGGCCTCCACGCCGGTGACGGCGGTGTGCTCGTGCACGGTGATGCCGAGCTTGTCGAAGACCTTCCGCAGGTGTCGGCGGCCTTTGGGCGCGAGCCAGTCGCCGAGCCCGCCGCGGGCGGCGAGGGCGATAGCGAGGTCAGGGCGGGCCTCGGCGATCTCGGCCGCGGCCTCCAGGCCGGTGAGGCCGCCGCCGACGACGACTACGGGCTGTCCGGCGTCCAGGCCGGCCAGGCGCTTGCGCAGCCGGAGAGCTCCGAGGCGGCCGGTGATCTCGTGGGCGTGCTCGGCGGTGCCGGGGACGCCTTGGGTGTTCCAGCCGCTGCCGAGGGCGTACACGAGGCTGTCGTACTCGAGCTCCTCGGCGCCGTTCGCGTCGATGACGGCGACAGTCTTGCGGCCGACGTCGACACGGGTGACCTTCGCGAGCTTCAGTTCGACGCCGGTGCCCGCGAACATCTCGCTGAAGGGCCGGGGCTTGAGGTTCTGGCCGACCGCCAGCTGGTGCATCCGGACACGCTCGACGAAGTCGGGCTCGGCGTTGACGAGGGTGATGGCGACGTCCTCGCGGCGCAGCCGCTTGGCGAGGCGACCGGCAGCGATGGCTCCGGTGTATCCGGCTCCGAGGACGATGATTCGGTGCTGCATTTCCCTGCTCCTGTCTCGCGCGGGTTCGCCACCTGAACCGGTCAGCCCGCTGTTTCCTGACAAGAACGCGATGTGAAGCACCTCACATCGCGGTCAGAAGGCGGTGAGCAGGGGTTCCCCGTGGTCGGTGGCCGCCCACCGCTGGGTCGCGCGTTCGAGCTTGTCGGGGTTGACCTGGTTGTGGAACGCGGCGATGCCCTCGGCGGTGACCTCCAGGCACATGACGCCGATGACCCGGCCATCGAAGACAGCCACGAGGGCGGGGGCGCCGTTGGCGGTCGTGGCGTAGATCTCGGGGGAGCCGCCGACGATGGCGCGCTTCGCCTTGCCGGGCTTGAACAGGCCCCGCAGGAATACGGCGACCGCGAGGGCGCCCTCGACCGCCTTGGCGCGGGCCGGGACCTTCCCGCCGCCGTCGCCGATCGAGATGGCGTCCTCGGTGAGCAGCCGCACGAGCGGCTCGGTCCGGCCGCTGGTGGCGGCTGCGAGGAACTCCTCGACGATCCGCCGGGCGGCGGCCTCGTCGATCTCGGTGCGGGCCTTGCTGTCCGCGACGTGCTTCTTGGCGCGGTGGAAGATCTGCTGGCTGGCGGCCTCGGTGATGTCGAGGATCTCCGCGATCTGCCGGTGCGGGTAGTCGAAGGCTTCCCGCAGCACGTACACCACCCGCTCGTTGGGGGAGAGGCGCTCCATGAGGGCGAGGACCGCGTACGAGACGGATTCGCGCTGCTCGGCGGTGTCGGCCGGGCCGAGCATCGGGTCCCCGGTGAGCAGCGGCTCGGGCAGCCATTGGCCCACATAGGTCTCGCGCCGGGCGCGGGCCGAGGTGAGCTGGTTGAGGCACAGGTTGGTGAGGACCTTCGTCAGCCAGGCCTCGGGGACCTCGATGCGGTCGATGTCGGCGGCCTGCCAGCGCAGGAACGTGTCCTGCACGGCGTCCTCGGCATCGCTCGCGGAGCCGAGGAGGCGGTAGGCGATGGCCTCCAGGCGGGGCATGGAGGCCTCGAACCGGTCCATGTCGTTCATGGTCAGACCCATGGCCCGGATCCTAGTGCCGCGACCGGCAAGGTTTGCGACGGCTGCGTCCCCGCGCTACTCGACCGGTGCTGTTCGGCCTCCCGGACGCAGTGGATCGCGTTGTCCGTGTCTCCCGGGGCCCCCGCGTGCGCCGACCGCCCTTCCCCGCGCGGCCGGTTGATCGGGAGCCCCGCTCCGCCGCGGAGCCTCGTTACGATCGCACGCATGAGCTGGCACTGCACCGGGTTGCGATGGCCCCCAGAAGGGCCGGTCCTGGGGTGGCAGAAGGAGGGGGCGAAGGGCCGGGCGGTGGGCGGGGCCGGTTCGACGCGGGTGAGTGTCCTTGCGTACGGGAAGGAGCTCGGGTTCCGGGCAGCGGGTGAGCGGCACTGTGTGGGGGCGCGGGGGAACGTGTGTCCGCTGGGCGCCCTGGTGTCCGGGCGGAGTACGGGGGCGCGGTGCCCGGAGTGTGCGCGGCTGGACCGGGCACATTCGGTGGCCGCCGACACGGTCGCCGACGACCCCCGGACGTACCGCGTCTATCTCGCCTGGTTCGGGCCCGGGATGGTGAAGGTCGGCATCACCGCGGAGGAGCGGGGTGCGGCGCGGCTGCGGGAGCAGGGGGCCGTAATCTTCAGCTGGCTGGGGCGCGGCCCGCTGATGGCGGCGCGGCGGACCGAGGAGCTGCTCCGGGCGGCGCTGGGGGTACCGGACCGCATCCCGTACGCACGCAAGCGCGCCGTGCGGGCCGTGCTGCCGGGTGCCGCCGAGCGGGTCGCGGAGGTCGAGGAGCTGTACGGGCGGGCGGCGGCGCTGGAGACGGGGGCGGGATGGCCGCAGTCGCTGGAGCGGCTGCCGTTCGATCCCGTCGACCACACAGGGGTGTTCGGACTGGACGGGCCGGTCGAGGTGGGGCGGGCGGTGACCGAGCTGGTGGACGGCGGGGTGGTCGGCGGGCGGCTGGTCGCGGCCGCCGGGCCCGATCTGCATCTGGCGACCGCGGACGGGGTGGTCGTGCTGGACACCCGGCTGATGACCGGCTGGGAGCTGGTGGGGGCCGATGCGCGGTCGGGGGTGACCGTGCCGGTGGTCGACATCGGGGGCGGCGGCGTGCAGGACGGGCTGTTCTGAGATCGTCGGTGCTCCGGGCGGGCCGGGTGAGGAGTGCGCGATGAGTGGCGAGAACAATGACGTGGTGCGGTTCTGGGAGCGCCTCGGGCTGCCGGGGCTGATCGACGTCCATACGCACTTCATGCCGGAGCAGGTACTCCGCAAGGTGTGGGCCTACTTCGACTCCGCAGGACCGCTGACCGGCATGGAATGGCCGATCGCCTACCGGCACGACGAGGACGAACGGCTCGCGCTGCTCCGGTCCTTCGGGGTGCGGCGGTTCACCTCGATGCTCTACCCGCACAAGGCGGGGATGGCGGCCTGGCTGAACGGCTGGGCGGCCGACTTCGCGCGCCGGGTGCCCGACTGCCTGCACACGGCGACCCTCTTTCCCGAGGAGGGCGTGGAGCGTTATGTCCGCGAGGCGGTCGAGGCGGGGGCGCGCGTCTTCAAGTCGCACGTCCAGGTCGGCGCGTACGACGTCAACGATCCGCTGCTGGAGCCCGTGTGGGGGCTGCTCGCCGACGCCGGAATCCCGGTGGTGATGCACTGCGGGTCAGGGCCCGCGCCCGGCGCGTACACCGGGCCCGAGCCGGTCGGCCGGCTGCTCGCCCGGCATCCGCGGCTGCGGCTGGTGGTGGCGCACCTGGGGATGCCCGAGTACACGGAGTTCCTGGCGCTGGCAGAGGCGTACCCGGAGGTGCGGCTCGATACGACGATGGCGTTCACGGACTTCTCGGAGAAGTTCACGCCGTTCCCGGTGGCGGAGCGGGGGCGGCTCGCCGGTCTCGGGGACCGGATCCTGCTGGGGACGGACTTCCCGAACATTCCGTACCCGTACGTGCATCAGCTGCACGCGCTGGAGCGGCTGGAATTGGGGGACGACTGGTTGCGCGCGGTCTGTTACGGGAACGCGCACGCCCTGTTCGGCCGGGGCTGAGCGCTCCCGGGCACGTCCGCTTTCTCAGGGAATTCACAGAATCGGAAAAGGACCCTCTCAGAGGCGTGCCGCACCGTCGAGGCATGACGACGACCTCGCCCCAGGGGCGTACCGAACTGCTGAGGCCGGACCGTAGCCCCGTCCGCGTGCTGGTCGTGGACGACGAGGCTCCGCTTGCCGAGCTGCTCTCCATGGCCCTGCGCTACGAAGGCTGGGAGGTGCGCAGTGCCGGGGACGGTGCGGATGCCGTCCGGGCGGCACGCGATTTCCGGCCCGATGCCGTGATTCTCGATGTCATGCTGCCCGACACGGACGGGCTCTCGGTCCTCGGCAAGCTGCGCCGGGAGCTCTCCGAGGTCCCTGTGCTGTTCCTGACCGCGCGCGACTCGGTGGAGGACCGGATCGCCGGGCTCACGGCGGGCGGCGACGACTACGTGACGAAGCCGTTCAGCCTGGAGGAGGTCGTGGCCCGGCTGCGCGGGCTGATCCGGCGGTCCGGGACGGCAGCGGTACGGAGCGAGTCGACGCTCGTCGTCGGTGACCTGGTGCTCGACGAGGACAGCCACGAGGTGAGCCGGGGCACGACGTCCATCCACCTCACCGCGACCGAGTTCGAGCTGCTGCGCTTCCTGATGCGCAATCCGCGAAGGGTGCTGAGCAAGGCGCAGATCCTCGACCGCGTGTGGAACTACGACTTCGGCGGGCAGGCGAACGTCGTCGAGCTGTACATCTCGTATCTGCGCAAGAAGATCGACGCCGGACGGACGCCGATGATCCACACCCGGCGCGGGGCCGGATATCTCATCAAACCCGGTCAATGACCCGGCCGACCGGCTGACTTCGCAGTCCCTCAGCGCCGGAGCAGCAGCAGATCCGCGACGACCGGGCGGTGGTCCGAGGCAAGTGTCTCGGCCACCGCCGCGTCGCGTACCCGCACGTCGTCCTTCGACACCGCCACGAAGTCGATCCGTTTCACCGGGTTCAGTGCGGGGAAGGTCGGCGCATTCAGGTCGGCATCGGTGAGGTCCTCCCACAGCGGGGCCAGCTCCGGGGCGCCCGGTTCCGCGTTGAAGTCGCCGAGGAGCACCTTCCGCCCTTCGTCCTCCGCCATGATCCGCCGGGTGTCGGCGACCTGTGCGATCCGTACGGACGGGTCGCCGCGGTAGTCGAGGTGCGTCACATACACATGCACGGGCATCCCCTTCACCCGTACGACCACTTCACCGAAGCCGGGCGCGGGCTCCGGCACGGGGTGGGGGACCTGGGTGGAGAGCCGGGTGATCTCGTGGTTCTCGGCGCTGACGATCCGGTACTTCGACAGCACCGCGACCCCGAACTCGCGCCGGGACGCACCGGGAGTCTCCGGATCGAGGCTGTAGATCGGGGCGAACGACACCTGCATGTCCAGCCGTTTCGCCGGCTCGCCCGCGGCGTCGCGCCACTCGCTGCGCGTGCCCCAGTGGACGTCGACCTCCTGAAGCCCGATCACATCGGCGTCGAGCGAGCGGAGTTCCGCCGCCTGCCGGTCCAGATCGAAGACGTTGTCCATGCCCGAGCCGACATGGATGTTGTACGTGGCGACGCGCAGAGGCACCGGATGCCCCTGCCCGGCAGCTCCGGCGGGCGGGGCGGCGACCGCCCCCAACAGACCTGCGGCAATCAGGACTTCCACCGTACGACGACGCAGTGACATGCCACTCCAGCCCTAGGAGTGCGCTGACGATCTTGGAATCGCGCCCGACTTGCACCAGATTGCCCCGATCAACATTTACTGGCGAAGCGGGGCAAGTCAGGCAGTCGAAGCAAGATCTTCAGCAAACTCCTAGGCCCTGTCCGGCCGATCTTCGTGGGCCCGCGACGTCCGGCACGGCACCTCGCCGCGTTGTCTTCAGTCGCCCGAGTACGCCCAGTAGGAGGACGATCCTCCGCCTTGCGATGCACCGCACCGGACGCCGCAGGCTGATCCACGAAGATCGACCGGACAGGACCTAGGCCGTGACCGGCAGCCGGGCCCGCGCGAGCAGGCCCGGGGCCGGAAGGACGTTCTCACTCATCCCGGAATGGCCGTCAGCTGCCGGGCGCCAGGTGAGCGGGGAAACCGCCCGTGGCAACGGGCCCCCACCGCTCCGGGGTGATCCGGATGATCGACTTGCCCTGCTTCACCATCGCCGCCCGGTACTCGTCCCAGTCCGGGTGCTCTCCCGAGATGTTCCGGAAGTACTCGACGAGCGGCTCGACCGAGTCGGGCGCGTCGATCACCTCAGCTGACCCGTCGATCTGCACCCATGGCCCGTTCCAGTCGTCCGACAGGACGATCACGCTCACGCGCTCGTCCCGCTTCGCGTTCCGGGTCTTCGCCCGTTCGGGGTAGGTCGAGACGACGATCCGGCCGGCGTCGTCGACGCCGCATGTCAGCGGGGATCCCTGGGGGCGGCCGTCGGCCCGGGTGGTCAGCAGGATCGCCCGGTGCCGGGGCCGTACGAACGCCAGCAACTCATCGAGTTCCACGGTGGTGTTGGTCGCGATGTTGGGTGCCATGTCCGCAGACTACGACGGCAGGGACTCGCCCTGCACGGCCTGGATGTCCAGCTCCACCCGCAGCGTCGTGCCGATCGCCGAGATGCCCGCCTGCACCACCTGGTTGTAGTTCATGGCGAAATCGTCGCGGCGCAGTTCCGCCGTTGCGCTGAATGCCGCGCGCACCCCGCCCCACGGGTCGGGGCCGGTGCCGAGGTAGCTCAGGTCCAGGTCGACCGGGCGCTCGACGCCGCGCATCGTCAGCAGGCCGTGCACGGTCCAGCGGTCGGGGCCGGCCGGGGTGAGCCCGTCCGAGCGGTACGTGATCTCCGGGAACCGGTCCGCGTCGAGGAAGTCCGGCGAGCGAAGGTGCTTGTCCCGCATTCCGTTGCCCGTGTCGATGCTGGCCGCGCTGATCACGGCGTCGACGCGGGAGCGGTGGACCTCCTCGGCGATCTCGATCCGGCCGCCGAACTCGGTGAACCGGCCGTGCACGCTGGAGATCCCCAGGTGCTGCGCGACCGCGCCCACCGAGGAGTGCGCCGGGTCCAGCGACCAGGCGCCCGGCGGCGGCAGCTCCACGCCGCCCTGGCGGGCCAGCACCACCGTGCCGGCCTCGACCCGTCCGCTCGCCGTGACGAGGGCGGTCGACGCGGCGGGGGCGTACCCGACCGCGGTCACGATCACCGTGTACGCGCCGGCCGGGAGCAGGGCGTCGGTCCGTACCGCCCCGTCCTCGTCGGCGGCGGCTCGCAGCACCTGGGTGCCGGTCATGTCGGTCACCGTCACGACCGCGTGCTGGACAGCCCAGCCGTCCCGCGTCCGTACCTGTGCGCGAAGTCCCATCCCGTTTCTCTCCTTGCTTCATGACTCAATGAGTCGGCCCCGGGGCGGGGACGGCAGGCCGTCCCCTGCCTGCCGTCCCCACCACCGGGGCCCATTTCCACCGGCGGCAGCCTCTCCGCTCGAAGCGCTGCCCGCCAGGGTCTGTGTGAGAGGCCGCGCGCATAGCTGGGGCGGCGTCGCGTGCCGATGGGCGGCGCCTGGCGGCGTTGTCGTCGGTCGACGATGCTCCGCGTCGCCTCCCTCCTCCGCCCTGCCAGGCTTGCCCCTCGCCCCGCTCCTTCCCCCACCCCACCTGTGCGCGCGGCCTCTTACTCGATCACTCGCCGGGGTGGGCGAGCTCGATGTCGTGACCGTCGACCCCGCGACCGGCCACGGTCAGCGCGCAGGCCACCGGCGGGTAGCCGGTCGCGATGACCGAGTACTCGCCCGCGTCCAGGTCGGCGAAGGCGTACGCCCCGTCCTCCCCGGTCGTCGAGGTGGCGACCACATTGCCCGCCGCGTCGACCAGCGTGACGCGGGCGTCCGACAGGGGCAGCCGGGCCGAACTGGCCCGCACGACACCCTGGACCAGCGCACCGGACTGCAGTACGGCGTCGACCCGGGTGACACCCTGGCCACCGATCTCCACCGGCAGCGCCAGTGGACGGAAGCCGGCGGCGTTCACCGCGACGGTCACCGCGCCGGGCACCAGCTCGGCGAAGGTGAACTCGCCGGTCTCGGCGGACGTGCCGGTGGCCAGCACATCACCGCGCACATCGGTCACGATGACCATGGCGCCGTCGACCGGATCACCGCTCTCGGCAGCCCGCACGGTCCCGGCCAGGCCGCTCGTACCGGCGAGCAGAATGTCGTACGACAGCTGCTGGTCGCCGACGACCACGGTGGACGCCTGCGGCTGGAAGCCGTCGGCGGACGCGATCAGGACGTAGCTGCCGGCGCCCGGCGCGTCCAGACGGTAGCTGCCGTCGGCCTGGGCGACGGAGCGCCCCAGCTGCCGGCCGCCCAGCGAGATCAGTGTGACCGCGGCCCGGGCGACGGGTGCGCCCTCGGCGCCCCGCACCACACCACTGACCGGGGTGCCCTGCACGGTTGCCACCGGAGCTTCGAGCGTGTCGACCGAGGCGACCCCGGCCGCGCCCTCGGAGACCAGCGCGGCTGCACCGGACGGGACCTCGGCGAGCACCGCGGCGGGAACCTCGGCGGCAGCCTCGGCCTCCGCCGGGGCATCGTTCGCCGCGTTCGTCTTCAGCGCGACCTCCTTGATGAAGATCGTGATGAGGAAGGCGATCAGCGCGGCCGGAGCGGCGTACAGGAAGACGTCGCCGACACCGTGCCCGTAGGCGCTCTCCATGACCGTGCGGAATGGCGCGGGCAGCTTGTCCAGGTCGGGGATGCCCCCGCCGCCGGTGCCACCGTGGCCCAGGGCCGCGCCCTTCGGACCGAGGTCCGCGAGACCGTCCTTGACGTAGTGGGTGACGCGGTTCGCCATGAGGGCGCCCAGCGCCGAGACGCCGATCGCACCACCGAGGGAACGGAAGAAGGTGACGACGGAGCTGGCCGCCCCGAGGTCGGACGGAGCGACCTGGTTCTGCGCGGCGAGCACCAGGTTCTGCATCATCATGCCGGTGCCGAGACCCATCACGAACATGAAGATCGCGATGTGCCAGTACTCCGTGTCGTACCGGATCGTGCCGAGCATCCCGAGCCCGGCGGTGACCAGGAAGCCACCGCTGACCAGCCAGGCCTTCCAGCGGCCGGTCTTGGTGATGATCTGACCGGAGATGGTCGACGAGAGGAACAGGCCGGTGATCATCGGGATCGTCATGACGCCGGACATCGTCGGCGACTTGCCCCGCGCCAGCTGGAAGTACTGGCTGAAGAAGACGGTGCCCGCGAACATCGCGACACCGACGAACAGCGAGGCGATCGAGGCCAGCGTGATGGTGCGGTTGCGGAAGAGGCGCAGCGGGATGATCGGCTCGCCGGCCCGGGACTCCGTGTAGACGAAGAGCAGGGCGAGCACCAGGGAGCCGGCCAGCATCACGCCGGTCTGCCAGGACAGCCAGTCGTACTTGTCGCCCGCGAAGGTCACCCAGATCAGCAGCAGCGATACGGCGGCGCTGATGAAGAACGCGCCCGTCCAGTCGACCTTGACGTCACGCTTGACGACCGGGAGCCTCAGGGTCTTCTGGAGCACGATCAGCGCGATGACCGCGAACGGCACACCGACATAGAAGCACCAGCGCCAGCCCATCCAGCTGGTGTCGGTGATGACACCGCCGAGCAGCGGACCACCGACGGTGGCGACGGCGAAGACCGCGCCGAGGTAGCCGCTGTAACGACCGCGCTCACGCGGGGCGATCATCGCGGCCATCACGATCTGGGCGAGGGCGGAGAGACCGCCGACGCCGATGCCCTGGACGACACGGCAGGCGATGAGCATGCCGCTGCTGGTCGACATACCCGCGACGACCGAGCCCAGGACATAGATGATGAGCGCTATCTGGACCAGCAGCTTCTTGCTGAACAGGTCGGAGAGCTTGCCCCACAGAGGAGTGGTGGCGGTCATCGCGAGCAGCGAGGCCGTGACGACCCAGGTGTACGCGGACTGGCCGCCGCCGAGGTCCGAGATGATCTGGGGGAGAGCGTTGGAGACGACGGTCGACGACAGGATCGCGACAAACATGCCGAGCAGCAGCCCGGTCAGTGCTTCCATGATCTGCCGGTGTGTCATCGGCGCGCCGTCGGAGGAAGGATTTCCTCCGTGCTTGGCGTGGCCGCCCCGCACACCGGTTGGTGTGGTCGTAGCCATTGAGTTCCTTTGCTTTGCTTCTGTTACACAGGTGTACGGGTGTGCGAGTCGTCGTCGCTGTCGGCGGGCCGCGTGCGGCACTCGTGGCTGTGCTTTCCGGGGGCGCACCCACCGGAACCGCGACAGGTGAAACTGTCACGCAGCCGGGCCAGCAACGTGTTGAGCTGTCCGACCTCGTCGTCGGACCACTCCTGAAGGTTGTGGGCGAACATTTCGGTGGTCCGCCGGTTGAGGTCGTCGAGTACCGCGTTTCCCGCGGGGGTCAGCCGCAGGATGCGGGACCGCTTGTCCGCCGGGTCCGGAGACCGTTCTATCCAGCCCCGCTCGGCCACATGGGCGACATGTCGGCTGGTCACCGACATGTCGATGGCCATCAGTTCGGCCAGTCTGCTGATCCGCATGTCGCCGTGCCGGCTGAGCAGGGCCAGCACGGCGGCGGATCCGCCAGGGCATTCAGCAGGGAGGATGCGGGCGAGTCCGCGTCTGACGGAGCCGATGGCGCTGAGTTGCCGGGCCAGCTCTTCGTACTGACTGCGTGCGGCCACGGGCCCCCCAGACATCCATCTTGTTGCTTAGGGCAACCATAGAAGTATTGGTTGCCGCAGGCAAACGAAAGTTCCCTTGCAGAAGTAAAGGAACGCAAAAGGCTGTGTAGGGCTCGGGTCAAAGGCTCAGCGTGCGGGGGAAGGGTCGGGGTGGGTGTGTCTCGTGCCACACCGGAGGCGTGGGTGGTGCCCCGAAACGGCAGTAAGAGGTCGCGCAGAGGTGGGGTGGAGGAAGGGGCGGGGCGAGGGGCAAGCCTGGCAAGGCGGAGGAGGGAGGCGACGCGGAGGGGGCCCCTCCCATGCCTTTCGGGCTATGGGGGAGTCGTCGACCGACGACAACGCCGCCAGGCGCCGCCCATCGGTACGCGACGCCGCCCCACCTATGTGCGCGGCCTCTCAGCCCCGAGCGCTACTTGGGGCCCGGCCGTCGCCCCACAGGGGCATGGGGTGCTGCCGGACCGCTAGGGTCCTGACCCATGGCACACAACCGTTTCTTGGCGCCCGGCGCGAGGAGCTGTGCGCCTGGCGGACCATCTCCAACGGTTTTGGATGACCCGGATCTCCGCTTTCGCACCGCGGTGGCGGCACGCGGCACGCGCGTGATCCAGTCCGTGGCGGGCGGAGTCCCTGGCGCGAGAGGGGCCGAGCGTTGGCCGCAGGATCCTCGCGCACGTCACGACGTTACAGTTCCACAGACTTCATATCGCAGTATCCGACGAGCACTTCACCCGATTGAGTGGAAACGTATCCATGCGTAATCAGCCGCCGGCACATGGCAACCCGCAGAACCCCGAGGGCAATTACGACCCCGCGGGCAGCACCCAGATGTTCCGCGCCTTCGTCGACGAGGGTGAGCCGCAGCGCCGGCAGCAGCCGGCCGCGTCGTCCGGGCCGAAGACCGGGGTGATCGTCGCCGTCGTCGCGGTGATTGTCATCCTCGGCGCGGTCGCCTGGCTCGCACTCGGCTGACCCGACCCCGCCCTTCCCATCCGTCACGTCCAGACGGCGGTGATGCCCCGGGTCTCGACATGCATGCCCAGGGGCACCCGCCAGGCGTCCACACAGACGGTGTACGTCTTCTCCCGCGCCGCTCCCGCGTCGATCGGCGCGGGCAGCGGCGCGGTCGTTTCCACGGTCGCCCAGTCGATCCCGAGCCCGCCGATGATGTGCGTGGCGAAGGTGACCGTTCCCGACCGGACCGGTGAACCGCCGGTATTGCGGAATTCGGCAGTCACCTTCTCGCACCAGCGGTGATCGGCCGCCGTCCGCTCGGGTGCGCCCAGGGTCAGCACGGCAGGTCCCGCGGGCGCGGTGGACCCCGGCGCGGACGGGGAGGGAGTCGCGGAGCTGTCCCCCGCGCCGCCCGAGGTCGTGCCACCGGTACCGCTGCCATCTGTACTGCCGGCGGAGCCCGTGCCGACCGCGGAACCCGCAGCGCCCCCGGTGGTGCCGGCGGAGGTGCCGCCGGATCTGCTGGAGGACCGCGCACCGCCGCTCGTGCGGTCGCCCGCACCACTGCCGGTGCCGCCCGTGCCACCGGAGTCGCCGCTCGCCGCGGAGGAGCCCGGCCTCGGCTCCGTACCCCCGCTGCCGCCGCCCTCCCCGTCCAGCGGAATCAGCGTCACCCTGCCCGAAGGCGCGACCGGGCCCTTGGGTGCCTTCTCCGGGCCGGTGCCCGCCGCGCCGACTGCCGCATAGCCGTCTCCGTCGCCCGCTCCGGCGGCGCAGGCGGCGAGTGCTCCGCCCAGGCACAGCACGGCCGCCGAGGCGGCGATCACGGTGCCCCGGCGGCCGGTCGAGCCGAATGTCTGACGTCGCATCGCGCAAGTGTGGCTGACGGTCCGTCAATTCGGAACCCTCGTGCGCCTGCGTGTGGATCAGTCGGCGATGAGCCCCTCCCTGAGCTGGGCGAGCGTCCGGGTCAGCAGACGTGAGACGTGCATCTGCGAGATGCCGACCTCCTCGCCGATCTGCGACTGGGTCATGTTGGCGAAGAACCGCAGCATGATGATCTGCCGCTCCCGGGGCGGGAGTTTGGCCAGCAGCGGCTTCAGGGATTCGCGGTACTCGACGCCTTCCAGCGCGGAGTCCTCGTAGCCGAGCCGGTCCGCGAGCGAGCCCTCGCCGCCGTCGTCCTCCGGGGAGGGCGAGTCCAGTGAGGAGGCGGTGTACGCGTTGCCGACGGCAAGGCCGTCGACCACATCCTCCTCGGAGACCCCGAGCGCCGCCGCCAGCTCCGGCACGGTCGGCGAACGGTCGAGCTTCTGGGCCAGCTCGTCGCTCGTCTTCGTCAGCGCGAGCCGCAGCTCCTGGAGCCGGCGCGGCACCCGCACCGACCAGGAGGTGTCGCGGAAGAAGCGCTTGATCTCGCCGACGACGGTGGGCATGGCGAACGTCGGGAATTCCACGCCCCGCTCGCAGTCGAACCGGTCGATCGCCTTGATCAGGCCGATCGTGCCGACCTGGACGATGTCCTCCATGGGTTCGTTACGGCTCCGGAACCGCGCCGCGGCGTACCGCACCAGCGGGAGGTTGAGCTCGATGAGTGTGTCCCGCACGTAGGCACGCTCCGGGCTGTCCAGTCCGTCGGGCCCCGGTGCGGGACCCAGGGCGGCGAGCCGCAGGAACAGGGAGCGGGACAGAGTGCGGGTGTCGATGGCTTCCGGCGAGCTGGTGAGCACAGCGGGTGCGGGTGCGCTCTTCGTGAGCGTGAGCACCTTCGAGCTGCCCTGTTCTGCGGACATGCCACCCCCTTGAGGTCGCGGACGGTCGCGGTAGCCACGACCATCGGAGGAACGCAGCCTCCACCTGAATACCGGAGGTGGGGCTGCGGCAAACGCGGTTCACGCAGAATGTCACATGTCGGCAACGCGCTGTAGTGACATGTCGACAAGTCAAGGTGACATATGTGCAGTTAACGGGGGTGTGCGGCATTCGGGCTGCCCGAGAGGGACTTTGATCGGTTTACCCGATCCGGTTACGCCTCGATCCTGTTTGCGGATCGAAGTCGCGCGAAGCTTCTGGCCAGCAGTCTTGACACATGCATCTGGGAAACGCCCAATTCGGCGCTGATCTGTGATTGCGTCAGGTTGCTGTAGTAGCGCAGCAGCAGGATCCGCTGCTCGCGCTCGGGCAGCTGGACGAGGAGATGGCGGACCAGATCACGGTGCTCGACCCCGGCGAGAGCGGGGTCCTCGTAGCCGAGCCGGTCGAGCAGTCCGGGCAGCCCGTCGCCCTCCTGGGCGGCTTCGAGGGAGGTCGCGTGGTAGGAGCGTCCCGCCTCGATGCAGGCCAGCACCTCCTCCTCGGAGATCTTCAGGCGCTCGGCGATCTCCGCGGTGGTGGGCGAGCGGCCGTGCGCCGTCGTCAGGTCCTCGGTGGCGCCGGTGACCTGCACCCAGAGCTCGTGCAGTCGCCGCGGCACGTGGACGGTCCGCACGTTGTCCCGGAAGTACCGCTTGATCTCGCCGACGACGGTGGGCATCGCGAAGGTCGGGAACTGGACGCCGCGTTCGGGGTCGAACCGGTCGATGGCGTTGATCAGCCCGATGGTGCCGACCTGGACGACGTCCTCCATGGGTTCGTTACGGCTCCGGAAGCGCGCCGCGGCGTACCGCACGAGGGGGAGGTTCGCCTCGATCAGTGCGGCCCGCACTCTGCCGTGCTCCGCACTTCCCGGTTCCAGCTCCTTGAGCTGGTCGAAGAGGACCCGGGTGAGCGCCCTGGTGTCCGCGCCCCGGGTCCTGGCGGGCGACGTGCCGTCGGGCGTCTCGGTCTGGACGGTCTCGGCCGCCGGGGCGGCCCGGGTTGCCGGGGCGGACTGATCGGACTGGGCTGTCTGGGTGGCTTGGGCATCGTCGTTCTGGACGATCTGGGGAGGCACTTGAGGCGCTGTACTGGCCGGCACGGTGAGGCCACCCCTTTGCGGTCAACTTCGGTCAACTCATCCGTCAAAAGCGGTCATAGCATCACAAGACATGTCCACTGTGTGCAAGCACCGCACAGTGTCGTGTTGAGGGGGTATCGGTTTAAACCCATGGAAAAGCCCCTCACCGAAATGGTGAGGGGCTTGTGGGTTCCGGGACCGCGGAGGTCAGAAGGGGTAGTCGGCAATCACCCAGGTGGCGAAAGCCTTCCACTGTCCGGCGGCGGCCTGATGGGCCGGGTGTGCGACGTAGCGCCCCAGGGCGTCCTCGTCGGCGACCGCGGAGTTGATGGCGAAGTCGTACGCGATCGGCCGGTCGGTGATGTTCCAGGCGCACTCCCAGAACTCCAGCTCCGGGATCTGCCCTCCGAGCTCCTGGAACGCCTTCGCCCCGGCGACAACACGCGGATCGTCACGCTTCACGCCGTCGTTCAGCTTGAACAGGACCAGATGACGGATCATGGGGTACCCCTAGTTCACGAGCTCGGTCATGAATTCGCCGACGCCCTGTGCGGCACTCGAAATGCCCTCGAACCCTACCCCGACAAGCTCAGCGGCCCGTCTGGGGGAGTGGATGATCGTGTACAGCACGAAGACGGCAATCATGACGAGCGCGATCTTCTTCGCTTGCACCATCAGCCCCTGCTCCCCTTCGATCCCCTGTGCAGTCGGGCGATTCTATCCGCACGAATGGCCGATTCCGATGGGGGATTCCGATGGGGTGGTGAGCTGCTGTCGGTTTGCTGGGCGGGTGAGTTGTGGTGAGCGGGAGTGAGTCCTGCCGGTGGGGCATGGGGGCGAGAACGGGAGTTCTGGGGTCGAATGGGACCATCAGCTCCTGCGGGCGGCCGCTGCCTGTGAGTGGATCTCCGGCCCTGGCGTCGTCAGTACGGGTGCCGGTCCGGCTTGCTCGTCCATGAGGCGTAGGCTTGGGCGCCGATTTCGGGATGGACCTGCTCGATCCTGATCCTTCGCTGATCGAGCGGCTTCATGAAGTCCTCGTACTGATAGGCGTCGTCGAAGCCGATCCGACGTGTGTCTTCCAGGTCGCAGCTGAAGTACACCGCGTCGATCCGGGACCAGTAGATGGCGCTCATGCACATCGGGCAGGGAGCTCCGCTGATGTAGATCGAGCAGCCCTGGAGCATCCGGGCCCGCTCGGGCTCGGGGTCCGGTGACCCGTCAGCACGGGGCACGTATTCCAGAGTGCTCTCGTTCTGGTGCTCTTCGGAGATCGACGGAGCCTCGGGGTTGAGATGCTGCACGGCCTTGCGGATCGTTTCGACCTCGGCGTGGGCCGTGGGGTCGCCGGTGAGAAGCACTCGGTTCTGTCCACGGGCGATGATGTCCCCATTGCGGGTGATCACCGCGCCGAACGGTCCACCCCACCCCTTTTCCACCGACTCGGTCGCCAGTCGGACCGCCTCGGTGATGAGCTCCTTGTGTTGCATCACTAGGTCTCCGATCGACATCGACAGCCCTTGACGAATACAAGCGCGCGAAAGGGCGATCAACTGTCCGATTTGCCCATAAAACAACGCATACACTAAACTAGTGTGCGTGAGTCTGCGCGCAGGCCGTGAGCCGCCGGCCGAAAACGCCACCGTTGTGACCTCGCAGAAGGTGTGCGCGGGTCGCGCCGACGAGTATCAGCGCTGGCAGCACCGGATGAACGAAGCGGCCCGCGAATTCGACGGGTTCGAGGGTGCCGAGGTGTACCCGCCCGCAGCAGGCGGCGAGAATGAATGGGTGGCGGTCTTCCGTTTCGCCGGCGTGGACTACTTGACCGCCTGGCTGGATTCGGGCAGACGGCGGGAATTGCTCGACGAGGGGCGGGAATTCTTCGAGGAATCCCCGACGCAGGAGGTGCTTCGTGGCGGCGCCCCCGCCGAACAGGCGCCGGAGATGGTCACGGCCGTCGTCTCCCACGAGGTGAAGCCAGGGCGGGAAGAGGGTTTTCTGCGCTGGCAGGAGAAGGCCTTCAAGGCGCAGGCGAAGTCACCCGGATTCATGGGGTCCGAGCTGTTCAGGCCCGTGGAGGGCGTGCAGGAGCACTGGGTCGTCGTCTTCCGGTTCGACTCCCGCGAGCACCTCGACGACTGGCTCGCATCCGACGTCCGCCAGACACTGTTGGAGGAGGGCCGCACCTATTTCGCCTCCTACGACGTACGCAAGGTCGGCTCGGCGTTCAGCGGTTGGTTCCGCTTCGGCGAGGGCAAGCAGGACAACGCGCCGCCCAACTGGAAGCAGGCCATGACCGTGGTCCTGGCGCTCTATCCCACGGTGACGGTCCTGAACCTGACCGAGGGGCACTGGCTGGACGGACTCGGCCTCCCCGGATACATCGGCCTCTTCATCGGGAACGTGCTGAGCGTCAGCGTGTTGACCTGGCTGCTGATGCCACTGGTGAACAAGGCACTCGCCTTCTGGCTGGTGCCCAGCCGCGCGGGCAACTACCGCGTGCACCTGACCGGTGCCGCGGTGGTGGTGCTCTGTTATGCGCTGTTCCTCGTCATCTTCGGCCTGACCACCCACTGACCGATCCGACCAGCCGGCTCCAGCCGGGCCACGCGAGGAGGTCGTGATGCCTGAACGGACCCCCGCAGGCCCCGTCGAGGGGACACTGATCCGGCGGGGCGACCCCGGCTACGACCGCGCCCGGACCGACGAGGTGTGGAACGGGCTCCTGCCGGAACGCGTTCCCGAGGTCATCCTGCAGGCCACCGCCGAAGGGGACATCCCCCCGGGCCCGGCGCTCGTACGCCCCCGCCACCTGGGATCGCCTGCAGGAGCTCAAGCTCACGTGGGACCCGGACAACGTCTTCCACTCCTACCTCGCGTCCGCGACATGAGGCGCCTTGCGCGCGCCCTTGATTCTGTCCGGCCGCCGGGGGCGCGGCCGGGGAAATGACCGGGACGGCGTGTCGGTGGGACGGGTTCTTGTCGGGGAACGCCGGCGATCCTCCATGAGAGCCCCGGCAGGGTGACGGAGATCGTCAAGGAAGGCGACCCGAGGGGCGCACGGATCGGCCAGATCCTCGCCCCCACTGGCCGACCGTCGGCGTCGGGCAGGGTGCCGCACGGCGTGTTGCCCACAGGGGCACAGAAAAACCGCCCCCGACCTGCTTTCACAGGATCAGGGGCGGTCTTCTGAAGCGGTAGCGGAGGGATTTGAACCCTCGGTGAGTTTCCCCACACTCGCTTTCGAGGCGAGCTCCTTCGGCCGCTCGGACACGCTACCGAGAGAGAGCTTAGACCATTCAGGCCGTGGGTTGAAATCCGATTCTCCCGCGTGTGCGGAAGCCGGGTCGGAGGCTGGGCGCGCCGCCGGGTCACCGGTCGCGGAAGAAGGCCGTCAGCTGGGCGGAACAGGCGTCCTCCAGAACTCCGTGGATCACTTCGGGGCGGTGGTTGAGCCGCCGGTCCCGTACGAGGTCCCAGAGCGAACCGGCCGCGCCCGCCTTCTCGTCCCGTGCCCCGTAGACGACCCGGGCCACCCGGGACTGCACGAGTGCGCCCGCGCACATGGTGCACGGCTCCAGGGTGACCACCAGCGTGCAGCCGGTCAGCCGCCATGCGCCGAGCGCCTCGGCGGCCCGGCGGACGGCGAGGATCTCGGCGTGCGCGGTCGGGTCGCCGGTCGCCTCGCGTTCGTTGTGTCCCGTGGCGAGCAGGGTGCCGTCCGGGCCGAGGACGACGGCGCCGACCGGCACATCACCGGCCTGCGCCGCGTGTGCGGCCTCGTCCAGGGCGCGGCGCATGGCCGCCCGCCATGGGTCCCGTACGGGATCGTTCGTCGGGTCGTGGGGTTCTTGCGGTCCGTGCGGGCCCGGTGGTGCGGTCACCCGCGGACCCTAACGGACGGTCTCCAGGACCTCGGCCGCGCCCAGCGCGTCCGCGATCTCCACCAGGGCGTCCGTGCGCAGCATCAGCAGCTCCTTCTCGGCAAGTCCGAGATCGGACAGGATCCCGGTGTCTCCGAGCGGACCCGTCGGAACGGCGTCGGCGTCGAGTCCGTCGTCGGTGTCGTCGGTCTGATTGTCGGTGGTGTGATCCGGCTCGCCGTCCTCCGTACCGTCGAGGCCGACGAGCTCTTCGAGGGCGGCAATCGAGTCCTCGGCCTCGGGTTCGCGGCCGAGCAGTTCATCGGTGAGCAGGATCTCCCCGTAGGAGGAGCGGGCGGCGGCGGACGCGTCCGAGATGTAGATACGGGGGTCCTCCTCACCGTCCACCCGGATGACGCCGAACCAGGCGTCCTCCTGTTCGATGAAGACGAGCACCGTGTCCTCGTCCACCGAGGCCTCACGGGCCAGATCCGTCAGATCGGACAGGGTCTCCACATCGTCGAGCTCCGTGTCGCTCGCTTCCCACCCGTCTTCGGTGCGCGCGAGCAGTGCGGCGAAGTACACCGTGACTCTCCCACTGGTCATAGGGGTGTCGGTCCGGCGGGAGGGCATCCGGTGATCCGGCTGTCCTGCGTCCCGCCCATCGGAATCGTGGCAGAAACCTAGCGTTCGCGAGAGTAGTTCGACCGTTGCGTCGTGGATCAGTTGTCGCGGACACTGCTCGAAAGGGGCCGTCTGGCTGCTCGGAGCGCTACCAGCGGAAGGTCCGCATCCGCATGACGTGGCGCATTCGGGCGGCCCGGGCGCGGCGCGGCTGGACCCGGTCGCGCAGCGCCTTCGCCTCATGAAGCTCGCGGAGGAAGTGGGCGCGCCGTCTGCGGCGCTCCGCTTCGGTCTCGGTCTCCGGCGCGTCCTGCGCGTCGCGCGGGGCCGACTGGTCCCGCTTCTGCTGCTTCCCGTCCGCCATCCGCACATCACCCCAAGCCTGGGTCCGTATGCCCCCCACCTTCCCTCCGAACGTGTGGTTGATGCCAGCGCACAGGTGCGGGGGAGCCCGGTTACTGTTGAACCCATGCGGATCCACGTCGTCGACCACCCGCTGGTCGCGCACAAACTCACCACCCTGCGCGACAAGCGCACCGACTCCCCGACCTTCCGGCGCCTCGCCGACGAGCTGGTCACCCTGCTCGCGTACGAGGCCACCCGGGACGTGCGCACCGAGCAGGTCGACATCGAGACGCCGGTCACACCGACGACCGGGGTCAAGCTGTCGCACCCGCGGCCCCTGGTCGTGCCGATCCTGCGAGCCGGTCTCGGCATGCTCGACGGCATGGTGCGGCTGCTGCCGACCGCCGAGGTGGGCTTCCTGGGCATGATCCGCGACGAGGAGACGCTCCAGGCGTCCACGTACGCGACGCGCATGCCGGAGGACCTCTCGGGCCGACAGGTCTACGTCCTGGACCCGATGCTGGCCACCGGCGGCACGCTGGTCGCGGCGATTCAGGAGCTGATCAAGCGCGGTGCGGACGATGTCACCGCCGTCGTGCTGCTCGCGGCGCCCGAGGGCGTCGAGGTGATGGAGCGCGAGCTGGCGGGTACGCCGGTGACCGTGGTCACCGCCTCGGTCGACGAGCGGCTGAACGAGAACGGCTACATCGTGCCGGGGCTCGGCGACGCGGGCGACCGGATGTACGGCACCGTCGACTGAGTCCTGGTTCCGGCCAGGGCTTTCGGCCCGTGCGCCCCGAGGTCCCTGTCGTCGAACCGGCGCCTGCTGCGCGGCGTGACGACGGGACAGCCCTCAGCGGCAGGAGGAGGGCGCCGGGGCCGGCTTGTTGAGGGCGGTGAGGGCCGCGGCGGCTTCCTTCGGGGTGTTCAGCTTCTTGAACGCCGTACCGAGGATCAGATCGACATCCGCCGTCCTGCGCGCGTCGGTCTTCGGCGTGGCGCCCGTCAGCTGCGTACCGAGGACCGGGAACGTGCCGTTCGTGGCCGTCGGCGCCCCCAGCAGTACCCCGGGCCCGGGGACCTTCTTGTCGTACTCGGCGGAGGCATTGCCCACCTTGCCGATGCGGAAGCCACGCTTCTTCAGCTCGTCGGCGGCGGCCTTCGCCAGCCCGCCGCGCGGCGTCGCGTTGTAGACATTGACGGTGATCTTCGCCGGTGCCGGCAGTGCCCTGGCGGGCGTGGACGGCTTGGGCGTGGGGCAGTCGGCCCTGCGGTCCGCGGCGCTGGCCTGCTTGTCGCCGCCCGTGAAGACGTCGATGAGCTGCAGCGTGCCCCAACCGGCCAGCCCTAGGGCCGCCACGGAGGCAATGGACACGAGGACCAGTGTGCGGCGGTTTCGGGGGCGGCGCATGCGCGGGTACGTGTCGCCCGTGATGCGGTACTTTCCGCCCATGCCGGGAGGAGTGAGCATGCTCATGGACGCAGCGTAGTGCGACCCGGTGAAGATGCGTACTAAATGATCAACGGATGGCACCCGTCCGAGTGCGAATGCACCCGAAAGCACCCGGCGCGGCGAAGTGCGCGGACCGCCGGCTCACCGAGCTGCTGGACTGTCAGCCGAGTTCGAGGACGCGGGCGTGCAGCACCTGGCGCTGCTGGAGCGCCGCGCGGACCGCGCGGTGCAGCCCGTCCTCCAGATAGAGGTTGCCCTGCCACTTCACGACGTGGGCGAACAGGTCGCCGTAGAAAGTCGAGTCCTCGGCGAGGAGGGTTTCGAGGTCCAGCTGACCCTTGGTCGTCACCAGCTGGTCGAGGCGGACCGGGCGCGGCGCGACATCCGCCCACTGCCGGGTGCTTTCCCGGCCGTGGTCGGGATATGGCCGCCCATTTCCGATGCGCTTGAAGATCACACGGAAAGCCTACCGGTCAAGAGCCTCCGGGCGCAGCCATGGAGCGGTACTGCGATGCTGGCCAAAACGTCATGAATGCAGGCATTTCGGAACACGGGCCGCGATGAGTGACAGCGACAGCACGGGCGGAGGTACCGAAGCGGGCGCGGGAGCAGGTGCCGGCGGTGACCGAGCCCAGGTGCGCGCCGAGCATGACGGGTCTCGCGGCGTTCCCGCCACGGGTCTCGGCGATCACATTGGCCGCGTCCTTCGCGGGGTCGTGCCCGGACAGGTGCCCGTGGTTCGGGGAGGAGGAGAGGCGCGGCCAGAACGGTGGCAGCCACAACAGCCTTGACCCTGCGACGGGTTGCGTGAGAGTCCTTCCGGTGCGAACGGTTGTGCAGGAAAGCTGGCGATCGCAGTGACGCCCGTGAACAGTTGCGGACTTTCCTTCATCTCGTCTTCGCCGCGGCCGCCTTCGCTTCCTGCTTGTGCGCGCGGACGAGGGCGAGCGAGTCGGGGCCGGTGATGTCGGCGACCGAGCGGTGCGAGCCCGCCTTCCCGTACGGACCCGCCGCGGCGCGCCAGCCGGTCGGCCGGACATCCAGCTGCTTGCCCAGCAGTGCGAGGAAGATCTGCGCCTTCTGGACGCCGAACCCCGGCAGCGCCTTGAGCCGTTTCAGCAGCTCGGCACCGGTTGCGGCATCGCTCCAGACGGCGCTCGCGTCTCCGTCGTACTCCACGACCAGGAATTGGCACAATTGCTGCACCCGTTTGGCCATGGAGCCGGGATAGCGGTGCAGAGCGGGTTTCGCGGTGAAGAGTTCGGCGAACGCCTCCGGGTCGTAGACGGCGATCTCATGGGCGTCCAGATCGTCGGAGCCCATCCGCTGCGCCAGGGTGTACGGGCCGGAGAATGCCCACTCCATAGGAACCTGCTGGTCGAGCAGCATGCCGACCATGGCGGCGAGCGGGCTGCGGCCGAGCAGCTCGTCCGCTTCCGGCTGCTGAGCGATCTGCAGGGCGATCGGCTTGCCCTTGCCGTTCGGTCTGTTCTGTGTCATGCCTCCGATCATCGCGACAGTGACGGGGGACGGCGAGTCCGGGAGCCGCCGATGGAGTACCGAAGACGGGAACGAGATCAGCAGCCGGGCGACGTGGTCGCGTGCGTGGGGCCTTGCGCGAAAACGGGGTTGCCTCCACCGTGGGCGGGGTCGGGCCGGTTGACCGACCGGCTCGCTCCGTACGGTGACGGGAGTCAGCATGACCTCATTGCCTCTTCTGCCCCATGGACTGCACGGTGACGGCCCGCACAAGGTGATCGCGGTGCACGGCTGGTTCGCCGACCGCTCCGCCTACGACCCGGTTCTGCCGGATCTCGACCTCGGTTCGTTCCAGTACGCGGTGGTGGATCTACGGGGATACGGGGAGGCCAGGGACGCGAGCGGTGCGTACACCACAGCCGAGGGCGCCGCGGACGTGATCGCGCTGGCCGACCGGCTCGGCTGGGACCGGTTCTCGCTGATCGGCCACTCGATGGGCGGCTGCATCGCTCAGCGGACGCTGGCCATCGCCCCGCACCGGGTGCGCAGAATCGTCGGTGTGTCGCCGGTACCCGCATCCGGCCTGCCCCTGCCGCCCGAGCAGTGGGAACTCTTCTCCGCTGCGGCGCACACCCCGGAGAACCGTCGGATCATCCTCGACATCACCACCGGAGGCCGACGCCCCGCAGGCTGGCTGGACCGCATGGTGCGTCGTTCGCTCGAACGCAGCGACGCGAAGGCGTTCCGGGCCTGGCTGGATTCCTGGGCGGGCGAGGACTTCCACGACCGGATCGACGGTTCGCCCGTGCCGGCCCTGGCTGTCGTGGGCGCGCTGGACCCGGCACTGTCGGCCGAGTTGCAGCGCGCCACCTGGATGCGCTGGTTTCCGCAGGCCGAACTGGTTGAGCTGCCCTCGTGCGGCCACTACGCGATGGACGAGGCCCCTCTCGACCTGATCCGTGTGATGGAGGACTTCCTACGAGCCGATACGGAGGACGGCGAGGCGAAGGCATGAGCGGGCCCGCGCCCGAAGCACCGGAGCAAGCGCCCGTACCGGACGTCTTCGACCCGAGGCAGTACGCGCAGGGCATCCCCCACGACCGCTACCGCCACCTGCGCGATCACCACCCAGTGGCGTGGCAGGAGGAGCCGGAGGTCCTCGGCTGGCCGGCGGGTCCCGGCTTCTGGGCGGTCACCCGGCACGCGGACGCCGTCCACGTACTGAAGGACTCCTCGACGTACTCCTCGCACCTGGGCGCCACACAGATCCGCGACCCCGACCCCGCCGACCTGCCGTTCATCCGCCGCATGATGCTCAACCAGGACCCACCCCACCATCGGCGACTGCGCACGCTCGTCAGCCGTGCGTTCACCCCCAAGCGCGTGGACCGTTTCGCCGCGGTCGTCCGCGAACGAGCCCGCTCCCTGCTCACCCGGGCGGTCGCCGAGGCGCGGGCCACCGACGGCACCTGCGACCTCGTCGCCCGCGTCACCGACGATTACGCGCTGCTCAATCTCACCGACCTGCTGGGCGTACCGGACAGCGACCGGGGCCTCCTCCTGCACTGGACCCGACGCGTCATCGGCTACCAGGACCCGGACGAGGCGGAGACCCCAGTGCCCGGCCCGGACGGCGAGCCGGTCAACCCGAGGTCCCCGGCGTCACTCACGCGGCTCCGCGCCGACGACAAGGTGGTCGTCTTCCACGCCTCGGCCAACCACGACGAACGCGTCTTTCCCGACCCGTACGCCCTGGACCTCTCCCGCACCGTTCCTGGGCAGTGAGCGGGAGTGAGTCCGCGCACTGGCACGCCCCGAACGGTTTTGGGCGCACTGGTCGTCCGCTTTCGCATCCCGGGCGCCAAACCCCCCCCCATGGTTGTCATCGCTGAATCCGGCCTGCCGGTGGACTCAAGGCCCGGCCTCGGGCCGTGTCCCTGCGCGGAATCCGTCATGCCATTTCTGATCTGCCTGCAGACGATTTCATTCCGTATTGGCGCCTGAGCACGACTTATTCGCCCCGTCAATTAATCAAGCACTCTGTGAAAGTCCAGCCGGAGGAGTCCCGTTGAGCGCTCGCATTCTGGTCGCCGAGGATGATGTGAAACAGGCGCGACTGATACGCATCTATCTGGAGCGGGAGGGGAACGAGGTCCAGATCGTCGCCGACGGCCGCTCGGCGGTCGACCGCGCCAGATCCGTAGGCCCGCGCGTCGACCCGCCGCTCCTGCGAGCGGACCGCCTCCGTCGCGCCGTCGCGCCTTCAGGTCCGCCTCGGCGTACGGGACGAGTCGCCGCCCACCTTGGCCGCCGCGCCGACGGTGGTCGTTGCGGTGGGCGTCAGCCTTGCCGTCATCCTTGGCGGGCTGCTTCTGAGCAGGGCCGTGCTGCGCCCGATACGTGCCCTGACCCTGGCCGCCCGGGGGCTGGGGGAAGGAGATCTGGAGCGACGTGTTCCGGTCTTCGGTCGGGATGAGATCGCCGAACTCGGGCGTGCCTTCAACAGGATGGCCGACTCCGTCCAGGCCGTCGAGGAGCGTCAGCGCCGCCTCGCCGGCGACATCGCACACGAGCTGCGTACCCCGCTGGCCAACCTGCGCGGCTATCTGGAAGCGCTGCAGGACGGGTTTGTCGAGCCGACCCCCGAACTGCTCGACTCCCTCCACGAGGAGGCGATGCTGCAGCAGCAGATCGTGGATGATCTGCAGGATCTGGCGCTTGCCGAGGCCGGTGCGCTTACCTACCACCACGCTGTTGTCGATCTGCGCGACGTCCTGGAAACCTGCCGTACGGCCCATCGGGCCCAGGCCGAAACAGTCGGCGTGGTCCTGGAGGTGGAGGCGCCGCAGCAGGTGTTCGTGGACGCCGACACGGACCGGCTGCGTCAGATCGTCGGCAATCTCGTCGGCAACGCGCTACGGGCCACGGCGCCGGGCGGCACCGTGACGCTGGCTCTGGCCCGGCAGGGCGACTCGGCGGTCCTTCAGGTGCGGGACACCGGCAAGGGGATACCGGCCGAGCATCTGCCCCACCTCTTCGACCGATTCTGGCGGGCGGATGCGGCCCGGGGCCGCGCCACCGGCGGCAGTGGCCTGGGGCTCTCCATCGCCCGGCAGATCGTGACCGATCACCGGGGGACGATCGACGTGGAGAGCACGGTGGGTGTCGGGACGACCTTCACCGTCGTGCTCTCCACGGCTCGTGCAGACGCGCACTGACCTGTCCGGCCCGGGGTGCTGCGGTCGCGGTCAGGAACCCGCGAGCGCCTGGGTGGGCGCCAGGCGCCCGGCCCGCACCGCCGGGTACAGCCTGGCGATCGCCCCGATCAGCAGCGTGACGGCGATCCCGGCTGCCGCCGCCCACACGCCGTCGGATCGACTGCCCCGCGCCGGGCGCCTTTCACGTGCGTCACACGCGACCGGTGTGCTGGTCCAGGATGGCCCGCAGCCGGTCGAGGTCCCCGGCCTCATGCACCCCCTGCTTGGGCAGGACACTGACCCACATGATGTTGGGGTCCCGGCTGAGCAGGACGAAGTGGCCGGCCGTCTCCCGGTACCCCCGGAAGACGGACCACTTCTGGACCAACGTGTTGTGGTCGCTGCGGCAGGTGATCCCGGCCGGAGACACGGTGACGCGGTACTCGCCCTGCCATCCGACGATCCGTTGCACCTGGGCGGCCTGGAGCCGCGGGTACCCCCACACCACCAGGACGACGAACAAGACCAGGACGGTCGAGACCACGTCGACACTCCCACGGCCCACCGTGGAGAGCAGCCACTGCCCTACCCACAGTGTGAGGAACACGCTCCGCAGCAGCAGCCCGATCCGCTTGATCCGCGCGCGGACCCGCAGGCCGACCAGTGTGTCGGCAGGCTGGGGCCGGTACCCCAGACGGACCGCAGTCTGTTCGTCCACGACGACATCGGAGTTTTCCGCGCCGCTGTCGGTGCCTTCGGCGCTGTGGCCCTCGGCCATGAACCCTCCCCGGTACGACGACCCGCGGATCCTACCGAACCTCAGTGCCGGGGCAGACGGCCGCCGTGGCGGTACAGGTGGCTGTCGAGTACCAACCGCTGACCTCGGATCACGTTGTGGGCTGTGCCTTCCGCAACCGTGCCGGGGCGGAGGGTTCAGGGCTGGGTGAGCCGCTGGAGGAGCGTACCGATCTGGTCGTTGTCGGCGATCAGTGGCAGCGTGTCGAAGGAGAGCTCCCACTCACCCCCGGGGCCGAACCGCTCGACTATCCCGAAGGGGACGTCGGCTCCCTTCTCGCTGGTTACCGTGCCGTGCCACTCGACGTAGGTCGTGGTGTCACCGAAGGCGACCTGGCCCGCCTTCAGCTGGACGTCGGCGTGATCGAAGAACCTCTTGAGGTACGCGGTCTTGCCCGCGTTCGTACCCAGGGGCTGGGCCAGCCCCGGGGCGGTCAGCCGGGCGTTCCTCATCCGGCCGGCCAGCGCGGAGACGTCCCCGCTGTTCCATGCCGCCAACCGGGCCGTGATCTCGTCGGCCCGGAACCGCTCGGGTGCACCGCCGGCCCCTTCGCGGGCCACCGGATCCGCGTCGGCGATCCCCTCGAAGAGGGGCCGCAGTTCGGGGGCTATCGGCTTGAACATTTCGTAGCGGTCGTAGTAACGCCGGGCCTGAATCGTCTTGCCGTCGTCGGAGAGCACGTTCCGGGCGATCTGGGGAAAGGCCACCTTGTGTCCCTTGATGGTGACCTCGTTCTGCTGGCCGAACATCATCACCGCGCCGTCTGCCACCACGGAGGTGCCCCGGTACCGCAGGTCGGGGGCGAACTGGAGTGTGCGGGTGATGGAGTTGCCGATCGCCGTGTGTCCGCGCTGCGGGCCGCCGCCCGCCTCCCAGAGGGTCGCCTCCCCGTCGAAGATGTCCAGATAGGCCTTGACTCTCGGGTGGTTGAGATCACCCACCGCGGGCGGCGTGCCGGTCGGTGTCTCACCGAAGGTGATCTGCCGCTTGAGGAACGCGCACGCGTTCGGGGTGATCCGGCCCTCCAGCCTTTCGACCTTCTCCCGGACCCCCGCACATCCGCTGTCCTCCGAGACGGCTGCGGCCGCCGGGGAGGTCGCGGCGGCGGACACGGACGGGCCGGCCGCCACCGCGCCGAAGGTCAACCCGGCGGCCATGGTCGCTGCGAGCAGTCCCGTCTGCCCCAGTAGCGTCTTCTTCGTGCGCGGTGCCCGCTGCATTGCCACCATGGTGATACCCCATTCTTGATCCCTGTTGCCCGCTGAGGCCGGGCCCGGCCGGGGTGCGCAGCGCGCCCCGCCCGGCTGAGACCACCGTTCCAGCCGGCGCGCGGAGTATCGATTACCTTGCGGGTAATGCCGGGCCGGGGCAGGCCCGGCGGCATGATGCTGATCGGCTTCCCGCTCCGGCCGATGCCCCTTCCCGGTACGACCCGTCCGCCGGCCAGGCGCGGTCGTACGCACGGTCATCGACGGGCGCCCAGCCCGGCTCGGGCCGACCGTCGCTGGTCCGCCGGATCACCCGGAGCCCCTGTGCTGTGCTCCGTTCCTGTCAGTCGGTCGTGGCCGGGATCAGGCAGAAGGGGTGGCCGTGCGGGTCGAGCAGGACGACCCACTGGCCGTCGCCCGGCTGGAAGGCGGGCCGGGTGGCCCCGAGGGCGAGCAGTTCCTCGACCGCGCGGTCCGGGTCGGAGGTGGTGAAGTCGAGGTGCAGGTGCTTGCTCCCCTCGGGCCACTTCGGCGCCTGGTAGCCCTCGACGCGGGCGAAAGCCAGTCCCGCCCCCGTGCCGCCCGCGCTGAGGGAGGCGAAGTCTTTGTCGCTGTAGGTGAGTTCCCAGCCGGTGACCCGCTGGTAGAAGGCGGCGAGCGCGACCGGGTCGGCGCAGTCGACGACCACGGTGGTGAGCTGTTCGAGAACGGGCATGAGAGGACTCCAGAATCGTGAACGACTGGAAGCCGAACGGGCTTCGGTGAGGAGCCTCGCCCCGCAGCCCCGCCCGGGTCTTGAACATCCTTGCGCGGCTGTCAGTCAGACCCTGAGCCACGACCACCGGAACCCGCTACGAGTATCAATGTCAGACCCGGCGCGTAGCGTTCGAAGGGTGCTCACCGCCGTTCCTGTCGCCACGCGCCCCGACTTCGGCATCAGCGCGGTGTCCTGCCGCGCCGACCACACCAGCTGGTCGGCGCCGGAGGTACGTGCCGACTACCGGGTGGTGCTCGTGCGCCGCGGGCGGTTCCGCAGGATGGCCGCCGGCGTTCCCACCGACATCGACACGACCCTGGCCTACGTGGGCGTTCCGGGCGAGGAGGAGAGCTTCGCTCACCCCGCCGGGGGCGACGTCTGCACATCGATCAGCGTGACGCCGCAGCTGTGGCGTTCCCTGGCCGGGGACAGCGCGGGACCGACTGTGCGGACGCTCTGCACCGACCCGAGGCTCGACCTGGCCCACCGGCGTCTCCTCGTTGCGGCCCGCTCGGACGACACCGACTACGCGGTCGCCGAGGAGCTGCTGGGCCTGCTGTCGACGGCGATCGGCCGCACTGCCGCCGGACCGACTCCGCTCGGAAATGCGTCACTCGAGCGCGATCGGAGTCTCGTGGCGGCCGCCCGTGAGGCGATCGCCGAAGGAGACCCGGCCGCGGACACGCTGTTCGCGCTGGCCGATTCGCTCCGTGTCTCCCCGTACCGCTTGAGCCGGGCGTTTCCGCGTCAACTCGGCGTCTCGGTGACTCGCTACCGCCACCGCGTTCGCATCGGCCGCGCCCTCGACCGCCTGGAGGCCGGCGAGACCAGCCTCAGTAACCTCGCCGCCGATCTCGGCTACGCCGACCAGGCTCACCTCACCCGGACCATGCGCCAGTACCTCGGCCACACACCGACCACCCTGCGACGGCTTCTGGCTCCCGCCCCCTGACCGCGGGTATCCCGGGGCGACAGCGATGCCCGGGGCGCGGCGGCAAGACGAAGGCCCGGACCGTCAGACGACCATGCGCCCGCCTTGGGCGGTGGTGGCGATGTGGTCGGTGGTGTTGAGGATCACGGCGGCGATTTCGGGGGCGGTGGTGTGGGCCAGGCTCCCGGTGTTCCGTCTGGCACGGCACCGGCGCTTTCTGGTCCGCAGGATCGGGCAGTCCGCAGTGAGGGCGGCGGGCAAGCATGCTGCACTTGTGCGGGCTTCAGCGACCAGTGGAGCGAAATCCCCGAGGACAGCACATGTCCGGATTCACTGAATCTCATCATCACACTTAACGTAGCGCTCATGAGAACTAACTTTCTGTCACCAATGGTGCGAGGGCTGTCCGCGCTGACAGCCGCCGTGGCCATCGGAGTAACGGCTGCGGCAGGTACTGCCGCAGCCGGCGGGACGTTCCTCGGCCGCCTGCACACCGTGCGCGAGATCTCCTCCACGGTCCCTGCGAACGGCGACGTGAACCCCTATGGCACGGCCGTGGTCCCGCGCGACGCCGGGAAGCTCCACAAAGGCAACGTGCTGGTCAGCAACTTCAACAACAGCCAGAACCAGCAGGGCACGGACACCACCCTGGTCCAGATCAGCCCGCGCGGCACCGCCAAGCTGTTCGCCCAGATCGACCCGGACCATCTGCCCGGCCCATGCCCCGGCGGTGTGGGGCTCACCACCGCCCTGAGCATCCTGCCCGGCGGGTGGGTGGTGGTCGGCAGTCTGCCGACCACCGACGGCAGCTCCGCAACCGCCCAGGCAGGCTGCCTGCTGGTGCTGGACAGCCACGGCAGGGTCCGCAGGACGCTCGCCGGAGGCGGCATCAACGGACCGTGGGACATGACCGCCACGAGCCGCGGCGACCGTACCGACCTGTTTGTCACCAACGTGCTCAACGGCACCGTGGCCGGCGGCGGTGACGAGGTGGACCGGGGCACCGTCCTGCGCATCACCCTCAAGCGTCATGGCAACCAGCCGCCGAAGCGGGTGAAGACCACCACGATCGGCTCGGGCTTCGCCCAGAAGACCGACCCCGCCGCCCTGGTGATCGGCCCGACCGGAGTCGGCCTCGCCAAGGACGGCTCGCTCTATGTCGCCGACACGGTCAAGAACCGCATCACCGTCATCCCGCGCGCGCTGACCCGGAAATCCAGCGCCGGCACTGGCCGGGTCGTCAGCAGCGACTGCAAGCTCAACGGCCCCCTCGGCCTCGCCATCGCCCCCAACGGCCACATCCTGACCGTCAACAGCGGTGACGGCAACATCGTCGAGACCACACCCAGGGGCCGCCAAGTGGCCTTCCGGCAACTCGACAAGAGTGGCTCCCCGCCCGGCGCGGGTGCGTTGTTCGGCCTGGCGGTGGACCTGGACCGTGACGCCGTGTACTTCGTCAACGACGCCACCAACTTCCTCAACGTCCTTAAGTGATCCACGAACCCGCACACGCACCGGGCCGACCCTGCTGCGCGCCGTGAAACGCCTGCACCAGGGAGCCCAGGAGCGAGACGGGTCGCGGCCGGCGCCGACGGGGAGGGCAAAGGCTACGTCTTCGCCTCGCCGATCGGCGGGCCGTTGAGTCCGAACCCCGGCTTCCGTGTCTGGAAGCGGCTTCTCCGGGACGCGGGCGTCCGAGACGACCGTCGGCATGACGCTCGCCCTCTCTGGAACCGGCGTGTCCGGCCGGTGCAACGACCGGCCGGACACGGTGTTACGCGCAAAAGCATCAGGGCCTGACCGTCGCCGGCACCCGGGCAGGAGCGAACGGCTGCGTCCTGGCCTGTGTCGTTGACTTCACCGTCGAGGTACCGGGCCGAACGTGAAGCTCTGAACGTGTCGCTGATGGGCCCTGCGAGGACACCGTCGTTCGCAGCAGGGTGTTTCTGCGCGCCCGCGAGCCCTGTCCTACGGGTGTTCTGGGGACAGGGCCAGGGCGTCGACGGCCTACTTCAGGGCGACGCTGTCTCCGTAGGCGGTTGCGGTGCTCGTCGTGCTTGTGCCGGCGAACGCCCAGCGCCACGTGCCGGCGGAGTTCGCGGTGACCGTCGCCTTGAGCTTGCCGCTGCTGTCGGTGGTCACCTTCTTGACCGTGGTGTAGGTGGAGGAGCCGGATTTTTTGTACTGAAGGGCCACGGCCTGGCCGCTGTATCCGGCGTAGGCGTTGGTGTCCCAGTTGGCCCGGGTGAGCGTTCCGGTCACGGTGAGCGTACGGCCCTTGGCGACCGGCTCGGGGGAGGCTTGAGTGCTGGCGAGCTTGGCGTAGCGCTTCACCTTGACCGGTGCGCTGTCCTCGAGGTCGTAGAAGTCACCGTCCTTGGCGGCGGCCTCGGCAGTGAAGTGCCAGGTGCCGGCCGAACTGTTCTTGAGGTCGTAGTAGTCCGTGCGGTCGGCGTCCAGGGTGAACTTGAAGACGCACTTCCTGGTGGTGGATGTGGGCCGGGTGCAGTCGGCGGAGCCTGCGTGGATGATCCGATTGTCGGGGCTGACCAGCTTGGGACCGTAGATGTCATTGATCCCGGACCTGTCCTGGGCGACGGCCGTGACGGTCAGCGTCTGCGCCGCACTGACCCCGACGTTGACGGTCTTCTTGCTGAAGGACAGTGACGTGAAGACGGTGTCGCCCTTATGGGTGTCGGCATGCGCGGAGGGCGTCAGGAACGAGAGCAGCCCCAGAGCGCCGACGGCGGCGACCGCGGTGGAACGAATGCGCATGTGTCTCCCAAAACGCTGAGCCGGATCTTGTCCGGGTGCGTGGAAGACCTGCGACAGCCGCGGTTGGTTGTACGACGGCAGACGGCGTCCTGACCGTGGAGAGCTCAGCCGCTGTGCCGCGGGCCCGTGGGAAGACGACGATCGGCTGAAGCTGCCGCCACCGCCGTGACAGCACCGGCCTGCACGGAACACCGCTTCCGCGTGAGCGGTCGCCCTTGCGGCTGGCCACGGCACGTGGGGGACGAGCGTGCTGTCACTACCCAGACCGACTCACGGTTGGCCCCGGCGCACCAGGGCCATGCCGGCGAAAGCGCAGGATCTGCTTCTTTGTTTCGATGCCAGTGAAGTCGACCTCAAGGTCGATGTGCCGACCGTCCCCTGGGCTTCAAGATCGACAGTCAGGTCGTTCTCGTCGAGGCTCAAGTCACCTTCGAGCAGCGGCTGGTGGACATTGGCTTGCGATCGAGGAGCCGCGCCAGCAGCTTCTCAAGGCTGGTCTGCGGAGCTGTGGCCACCCGTGCCGCGCTCGCCCGGTTCGCTTCGCCGGTGCTCCTACTCGCCGGAGAGGTCGATCTGGGTGCCCCTTCTCGCGCGATGGCCGAGTTCGCCGGCCCCGAACATAGCGGTGGGCACCGACATGCGTCCCGGCTACCGGTTCAGCAGGTGGTGCATGACGGTTTCGGGGATGGCGCAGCGGCGCATGGCATCCTCGTCGTCCTCCAGGTTCGGGTTCTGCGCGGTGGCGCTGCGCAGAACGGTCTCGGTGCCGTGGATCAGATCCTCGGCCAGCTCACGGGCGAGCACCCGACGCTGTCAGAGGCCTCCGCACGGTCCGTAACGGGCGGCGAGGCGGTACGCGCCGCGCCACTCCGGGCGTTGCGGCGTGCGTCGAGGAAGGGTGATGGACGGTCGAGGGGGGACTGACAGATCCTCATCACGGTGCTTATGATGCCGAGGATGAAAAACAACTCCTCGTACGGATCGGGGGAATCGTTCGCGCAAGGTGAGTGCTGATGGCACATCACTTCGCGAACACGATTCCGGCCCACCAGTTGATGTGGCAGCGCGTGCGCGAGTACGCCGTGCCGCCGTCCATGATCGAGACCGCGACCGCACGGCGTGCGGTCGGTGACTGGGCGGGTGCCTGCGCCGCCGCCCGGGTCGACACCGATCTCGATCTGCGCGCCGTGCGCGACCGCCACGGCACCGAGCTCGTCACCCACCTTCGTGCGGATCTGCGTCGGCTGGCGCCGGATCTGCTTCGCTGGCACATGCCCCGGATCGCCCCCGACGGATGGCTCCGGCCCGGCCTGACCATCTCCCTGAGCCGTTACCGGAGTTCCGGAGCCACGCCGTTGCAGCTAGTGGTGCGGACACCGCCGGCCTGGGCGGACGCCGGACAGCGGATGTCCCTGGCTCTGTGGGAGCAGTCCGGGATCGGCGCTCCGAGGCACCATCCGCACCCGCATCCCGACCGGCGTTTCCGGCTCGACCTGCACCGGCATCTCTGGGACTCCGGGCGGTGCGGCGAACTGGCGTGGCGGTGCGGTGCGGGCGGGGCGCCGTTCCTGGCGCCGCCCGTCCGGCCCTACACGCTCGCCCGGCCGGACGTGCCGGACCTGCCCGATCGGTCCGCCGTCCACGACTGCTCGTGGGCGTCGGCACGGTGGGCCCCCGAGGCCGAGCTGCTGCTGGGAGCCGAGGGTCGCCCTCGCGGGGCCTTCACCGTGCGGCTCGGTACGCGGAGCCGCGCCGTGCTCGAACTCGTCGCTCCCGACGACAGTCATGCCCCGACGTTTCGGCCGCTCCGGGAGGCGCTGCCGCCGCAGGAGGTCGCAGCGCTTCCGGTGCTGCCAGAGGCGGCGGCCAGGGTCCTTCCGGATCTGGAGTTGCTGCGGGCCGGGCTGGTCGTGTCCGATCGGCTGCATCCGCTCGTCGCCGCAGCATTGGCGGTGGCTGCCTCGGTGCCGGCGGCAGGTTCGGGACCTGCGGCCGGCACCGCCCCCCAGCCCGGCGACCCGCACCGGGTGGAGTGCCGGGGCGAGGTCCACCGGATCGCGCTGCGGGACGGGGCACTGACGGCGATCGATCACGCCCCGGCACAACTGCGCCGGGAGGAGCTGCTGGTGGCGCTCGGCGGGCCCTCGCTGCCCTGCTTGCAGGCGATCGACGCGGTGCACCGCGAACCCGAGGCACTGCCCGCGGTCCGGGAGCGGCTCGGCCACGGTGACGTCACCGGGGCGCTGAACGTGGTCGAGGGGTTGCTCGGTCCCGGTGCGGTCCTGCGCGACGGGCCGCTCCGGGAGGAGCTGGAGTCGGCTGCGGCTCGCCGCATCGACCACGGACTTTTCCGCTCGGGGCTGGTCGCCGTGCACCCCGCTGCCGGTGCGGTCGGGGGCGGGAACGCCTCAGGCTTGGGGCACGCGGAGCCGGGCCACCGGCTCCGGCTCGATCGCCGTACGCCTGCCGCAATGCGCCTCAAGCGGAGCAGCCGGGCACGGCCCCGTACCGGCCTGACCTGACCCTGATTACCGGGCGATCGTCTGACCGGCTGCCCCACCTACGTCTCGCGCTCGCACTGCGCGTTCCGCGCCGCACAACCCCACCACCTTTGGGACGCACCGTCCCGTTCCGTTCCCTCATTCCACCCCAGGTGATGCCCATGACCTCCAGTACCCTCCTGCCCGCCCCGCTCCCGGCCGTCGGTGCGCCCGTACCCACCCCCGCCGACGCATCCGGAACCGGAACCGGCGCCCACCTCGCCCTCGCCGATGACCTCCTGGCCCTGCTGCGGACGACCACCACCGAGCCGCGCCCCGACGAGCAGCTCGAAGCGCTCACCCTGGCTGTCGCGGCCGATCTACCCGTGCTGTTGTGGGGCGAGCCGGGCATCGGCAAGACCGCGGCCCTGACGCAGCTCGCCGCATCCCTCAACCTGCCGCTGACGACCGTGATCGCCAGTGTCCACGAGCCGACCGACTTCTCCGGGCTGCCCATCGTCGGCGACGACCCGACGGTGCAGGGGGTGCCCATGGCGCCGCCGCAGTGGGCCGTGGAACTCGTCCGGGCCGGGCGGGGGTTGCTTTTCCTGGACGAACTCTCCACCGCCACCCCGGCCGTCCAGGCCGCGCTGCTCCGGGTTGTCCTGGAACGGAGGGTTGGTGCGCTGCAACTGCCGTCGGGAGTACGGATCGTGGCCGCCGCCAATCCGCGCGCGTCGGCGGCGGACGGGTGGGAGCTGAGCCCGCCGCTGGCGAACCGGTTCGTGCATCTGTACTGGGTGCACGACCGGGAGGTGGTGGTGCGCGGGCTGGGCGGGGTCTGGCCCCGGGCGGAGCTTCCCCGGCTGGTGCCGGAGCGGCTGCCAGAGGCGGTGGCTTACGCCCGGCGCGCAGTCTGCGGTTTCTTGCAAGCCCGGCCGACGCTGATCCACCGGCTGCCGAGCACCGAGACGCGGCGCGGCGGTGCTTGGCCCTCGCCCCGGAGCTGGGAGGCCGCGTTGACCCTCCTGGCCTTCGGCACGGCGGCCTCCGTCTCCCGGGAGGTGCTGGCGCTGCTGGTGAGGGGCGCGGTGGGGGACGGGCCAGGGCTCGAACTCCTCGCCCATCTGGACCGGATGGAACTGCCGGACCCGGAGTCGTTGCTGGCCGATCCGGCCTCCGCCGAGCTGCCGGCGCGGGGCGATCTACGGCAGGCCGCGCTGGAAGCGGTGGTGGCCGCCGTAGGGGCGCGGCCGCAGCGGGCGCGGTGGGAGGCGGCCTGGGCGGTGCTGGTCCGGGCACTGGAGACCGGCGTCCCGGACCTGCTGGTCGCCCCGGCGACGGCGCTGGCCGCGCTGCGGCGCGACGACTGGGAGGTGCCGGAGGAGGTGGAGCGGCTGGCCGGGGTGATCGGTCTCGCCCGGCTGGCGGACCAGTCGGTGGGGCGGGCCGCGGCGATGGCCGACGCCGAGCGTACGACGGGGGCGCGCCGATGACGGGGGCCGCGGAGCGCCCAGGCCCGCACCCAGTGCCGCGCCCGATGTCCCGGCCCTCGCCGCCGCGCCCGGTGCGGGCCATCGTGCCGAGGCTGCCGGCTGGCTCCGGTGGGCCGTACGGCCGGCCCGGACTCCCCCTGGACATGGAGAAGTTGCTGGCCGCTCGGCTGCATGCGGTGAAGGTCCGTCCCTACCTGGCCGGCGCACTCTTCGCGCTGCACGTGATGGAGGACCGTTCAGTGCCGACGATGGCGGTGGACGCGCACTGGCGCTGCTACGTCTCCCCCGGCTACGTGGTGCGCACCCCAGTGGAGGAGCTGGCGGGCGTCTGGGTGCACGAGATCTCCCACCTGCTCCGAGACCACCACGGGCGCAGCGAGCGGTATGCGCGGGAGCACGAGGAGCACGGGCCCGGCGAGCGGCTGCGGCGGAACATCGCGGCCGACTTCGAGATCAACGACGACATCTACGGTGACGGTCTGCCCCTGCCTGCCGGGGCGGTGCTGCCGTCGCTGCTGCGGCTGCCCGACGGGCTGCTGATGGAGGAGTACCTGCGGACGGCATCGATGTCCGGGCTCGGCGCTGACCTGGCCTGGCTGGACTGCGGAAGTGGTGCCGACGGGCAGGACCGGCCGTGGGAGCTGGGGCTCGACGGGGCATACGGGCTGAGCAGGCAGCAGCGGGACGCGGTCCGCTTCCGGGTCGCCGAGGGGATCAAGGGCCGGCCGGGCGACGCTCCGGAGGGATGGCGCCGGTGGGCGGACGAGGCGTTCCATCCACCGCAGCCGTGGCGGCAGTTGCTGGGGGCGGCGGTCCGCTCCGCGGCGGGTGCGTCGGGAGTGGGCGAGGACCACAGCTACCGGCGTCCGTCCCGCCGATCGGCCGCTGTTCCCGGGGTGCTGCTGCCGAGCCTGCGCCGTATGCCGCCCCGGGTCTGCGTCGTGATCGACACCTCAGGGTCGGTGAGCGACGCCGAGCTGGGCAGCGCGCTGCTGGAGGTGGCGGCGATCTCGCGAGCGGTGGGCGGGCGGCGCGACCTGGTATCGGTGATCTCCTGCGACGCGGCGGCCGGGGTCGCCGTTCCGCTCTGCCGCGCCGAGAACATCGAACTGGTCGGCGGCGGGGGAACAGATCTGCGCTCCGGTTTCGCCCGGGCGCTCCGCTCCCGGCCCCGCCCGGACGTGATCGTCGCTCTGACGGATGGTCAGACGCCCTGGCCCTCCGCGCAGCCACCCTGCCGCACCGTCGTCGGTCTCTTCCCCCGCCCAGCGAGCGCAGTGGACGAGGAAAATCCCGACTACGTCCCGGACACCCCGCCGCACTGGGCCCGCGTCGTCACCATCAGCTGAGAAAGCGCAGTGGCGCGGCACCACGACCGGGACGCTGTTCGTGCGGGTACCTGACTGCTCATTGGCCGATCCTTGTCAGCTCGATCCTCGGAGACTCCTGAGGCCGACGCTGCCGTGGCCGAGACGGCGCTGCGTCAGCGCCGCCCGGTTTGAGCAGGGCGGCCAGTGTGGCGGTGCGCTTGTCGCGGAATCCGATTTCACCGCCGGAACGGCCGTACTGGACGCCGTAGATGGTGAACGCGTGCATATGGCAGTTCTCCCAGCCCATCGCGGCCTGGATCACGGAGTGAAGCCGGTCCAGGCGGATCGAGGCGGGCACCAGCAGCTGCCGCCAGACCCGGAAATCGTCCACGTCGGCGAGCTCGACGAGGATCCGCAACACCGCGTCGCCGGGCTCGGGCTCGCCGCGCATCCGGGCTGTCCCGGTGCATCCGTCCGCCGTCAACTCGGCGTGTTCCTCCGTGAGATGGACAACGCCCAAGGAGGCGAGGGCCTTCAGGACCCGTTGGACGGCGTGGTCGTTGACGGTGCGCAGATGCCCCAGACGGTCGGGGGACAGGTTGTCGAGCACGTACAGCGGGCTGACCGCTTGCCACACCACCTCGTACAGGTCACTGAGTGGTACCGGGGCAGTGTTCGCGTACAGCCGCTGCAAGCGAAGCCGGGTGCGCCGACGGTGTGCCGACCACGCGCGGACGGGCCGCGCTGACCCGGCCACCGCACCTGACCATTCCTCAGCTGTGGCAACGCTGGCTGAACAACAGCCTCCTGGACGATTTCTCCCGCGTCGAGGAGATCAAGGGCCAGCGCTCGGCGAACGTCCTGACCGCCGCCAAACCGCGCCGCAAGCTCGTTCCCAGTGCGTCGGCGGATTGCCCTCTCACCGTATGGGCCCCTGGACCGCGCGCATGTCGGCGTGTGCGCACGCTGCTCCGGGGAGGCGTAGGCGACCGTCATGCCGCCCGACGGCACCAACACGCTGACCCCCGGCGCCGTTTCGAGGCCCGCCGGGGCCACGGCGGCCTTGGACCGGGCGAGGCCGAAGTCGGTGATCTTCGCGGCGCCCGCGCCGTCGAGCAGCACGTTGGCCGGTTTCACGTCCTGGTGCACCAGATCTCTGCGATGGGCGTGCTCAAGCCCGCGGGCCGCTTGGACCGCCGTTTCGAGTACACGGGCGAGGACCTGCCGAGCGTCCCGGCATAGAGCTGGCCCTCGCCGATCCACTCGGCGAGGCTGCCGCCCTCGACGTACTCGGCGAACACGCGCGGGACACCATCGATCACCCGCACGTAGTGGCAGGCGCAGACGATCACCCGCACGTAGTGGCAGGCGCAGACGATCACCCGCACGTAGTGGCAGGCGCAGACGTTCGGATGCAGCCCGAGGGGCACCCGCGCCTCGGCTTCCCTGACGAACAACTCCTGATCGCCGGGGCGGCGGAACAGCTCGGGCCGCGAGCTCTTCACCGCCATGTCGATGCCCCAGGCGAGATGCCGGACCCGATGCACGATGCCCATTCCGCCCCGGCCGAGCTCACCGATCACCCGATACCGACCGTCGACGGTCCCGCCGGACGCCCAAGCGGCTGACGTAGGTGCGTTCACTGCGATTCCCCCCTGCTGGTGACGACCGGCGCCGGGGTCGGCTCGTGACGGCATTGCCGTGGACGTCCCTTCCGCCGCCGAGGCGTTCACGGTCACCGGGGATGTAGAAGTCGCCGCGCACAGCCGTCAGTTGACGTCTCCGGCCCCACGCCGGATGCGGAACTCGCCTGCGGGCCCGGATCCTCGTCCATTCCTGTATTACGGTACTGGAGTGTGCGGGCCTTGCTGGGGGAGAGTTGTTGAACGCTCGAATTCTGGTCGCGGAAGATGACGAAAAGCAGTCTCGACTGATCCGGATCTATCTGGAGCGCGAAAGCCACGCGGTGCAGGTCGTGGCCGACGGTCGTGCGGCGCTGGAACGGGCCCGTTCGGTGCAGCCGGATCTTATCGTTCTCGATGTGATGCTGCCCCTGGTCGACGGACTGGATGTGTGCCGCATCCTACGTACCGAATCGGATGTTCCGATTCTGCTGCTCACCGCGCGCTCGACCGAGGAGGACATGCTTCTCGGCCTCGACCTCGGCGCCGATGACTACCTCACCAAGCCGTACAGTCCGCGCGAACTGACCGCACGGGTACGGGCGTTGCTGCGCAGGTCCAAGAGGGGCGGCAGCGCGGTGGAGCCCGCCGTGCTGCGGGTGGGCGAGGTGGAGCTGGACATGGCACGCTTCGAAGTCCGGGTGGCGGGGCGGCCGGTGGCACTGACCGCGAAGGAGTTCGCGGTCCTGGAGACGCTGGCCCGTGAACCGGGCCGGGTCTTCACCCGGGCGCAGATCATCGAGCGCGTCTTCGGTTTCGACCGGGATGTCCTGGAGCGGACCGTCGACGCGCACGTGATGAACCTTCGACGGAAGCTGGAGACGGACCCGAGGCGGCCCCGCCATCTGGAGACGGTTTACGGGCGGGGCTACCGCCTCGCGGACGGTGGCGGCTCAGCCTCCTCCTGACCTGCCGCCATGGCCCGAAGCCGCGGGCAGGGTGATCGTGAACGTCGTACCGAGCCCGACCGTGCTGTGCACGTCGATCCCCCCGTCGTGGTCGGTGACGATCTGACGCGCGATGGACAGCCCCAGCCCGCTGCCGCCGGTCGCCCGCCCCCGTGACGGATCCGCCCGCCAGAAGCGGTCGAAGAGATGCGGCAGGTCCTGTGCCGATATCCCTTTGCCGGTGTCCCGGACTTCTACGACGGCCTGCTCGCCGCGCCGGATCAGAGCCAGGGTCACCGTGCCACCGGGCCCCGTGGCGTGCAGCGCGTTTCCGATGAGGTTGCCGACGACCTGGCGCAGCCGGTCCGGGTCGGCGGTCACGTACACCTGGCACGGCGCCTCCAGCTCCACCGCGACGCCCGCCGTCTCGGCCTGGGCACGATGGGCGGTGCGGCCGGCGTCGAGCAGCTCGCGCAGATCGACCTCGCGGCGGTGGTACGTGAGCGCCCCGGCCTCGGCCAGGGCCAGGTCCTGCAGGTCGTCCACGATCCGTTGTTGGAGCAGCGCCTCCTCGTGGAGGGAGTCGAGCAGGTCGGGCGTCGGTTCGACGATCCCGTCCCGCAGGGCTTCCAGATAGCCGCGCAGGTTGGCCAGCGGGGTGCGCAGCTCGTGCGCGATGTCCCCGGTGAGGCGGCGCTGGCGCTCCTCGCCGGCCTGGATGGAGTCGGCCATGCGGTTGAAGGCGCGGCCGAGCTGTGCGATCTCGTCCCGCCCGGAGACGGGGACGCGTCGCCCCAGATCGCCCTCACCGAGCCCCTTGGCGGCGTGCGTCATGGCCCGGACCGGGCGAAGGACCGCCCGGCTCAGGAGCAACGCGCCGAGGACGGTTGCGAGGGCGACTCCGATCGCGACGGCGACGGTGGGTGCGGCGGCGAGGCTGGGCGGGGACTCGTTCCGGTAGCCGAGGTGGATTTCCAGGCGGGGCGGGGCGACGGAGGCGGTCCGCTCGTTGAAGACCCGCTGGAGGCAGGGGGTGAGGGGCTGTGCGGAGTCGCAGGCGCGGAGCGCGTCGAGATCCTGCGGGGTGTGCGGGTCGGCCCCGCGGGGCGGCTCTGTGCAGTGCGCGGGCCGGCCATCCGTGCTGATCCGGGGAATGCCCAGGTCGTCCTGCCGGGCGGTCACCTCGGCGCCCACCCGGGTCAGGCAGGCAGCGTACGCGGCCGAGGAGCGGTAGTTGGCGATCGCGGTGGCCGCCAGCTTGACCGAGAGCCGGGGTGTCTGCCCGTCGGGGAACCGCAGGACGGGCCGCGCGTCGACCAGTACCGGGGGCCGGCTGCTCAGTGGGCGGGGCCCGCGGCCCGCGAGGGCGTCGGAGTCGGCGAGCGGGGCGCCGGTCTCGGTCACGACCCGGATGCGCTGCCCGGTGGCCTCGGCGAGTTCGCCCACCGTCGGTGCAAGCCCGTCCCAGGTGCCGTGCGCGAATCCGTACGTGCGGAGTTCACCGGTGATCAGGGAGACCTCCCGCTGTCCGGCGCTGACGGTCTCCTGGACCTGACGGTTCGCCTGACGCAGGGTGAGCCAGGCGGTGGAGGCGGTGGCGGTCAGGGCGACCAGCATGAGCAGGCCCAGGACCCGCAGCCGGAAGCTCATCGCGTTCCCCTTGTCCTGGCTGTCGGGACGCGTGCGCTCAACGGGGCTCCTTCGGTCGGGTTTCCCCAAGTGCGGGATGACGGGATATTTCGGCGTGCGGCTCGGGCCTGCTCGGCAAGAGCGCCGATTCGGCCGGTACGCCGCAGGAATGTCCGATTCCGCCCTGAAGTCAATTCCGGTCCCCAATGGAAGGAAAGTGGCCAGTTGGCTGCGGAATGCTTACTTCCGCACTGTCGGCCTGTGAGGGTACCTACACCTCTCGCATCCCGATGGATGCGGTGGCAGCACCGTTCGCTCCGGTGCCTCCCGGTACTGGGGTCGCACTACTAACGAAACGACACATGGGGGTACAACTTGAAGCGTCGACTCGCAGCGATCATCCCTGCCGTCGCCGTGGCTGCCCTGGCCGTCCCGATGGTCACCGCCACCTCGGCCTCCGCGCACGCGTCCTGCGGTACCACGGTCAGCGACAAGGACGGTTCGGCCTGGGGCGTCTACGCCAACGGTGCCAACGAGCGCAGCGGCTCCAGCACCGGCTGCGGGATCAATGGCCTCGCCGACAGCAACGACAGGCTCGACTACCACTGCTACACCGTGGGCAGCGACGGCCACACCTGGACGTACCTGCGCGACGAGAACGGCACTGGCGCCGATGTATACGGCTGGGTCCGTGACGACCTGCTGAGCAACGGCGGCAGCTACGTCTACTGCGGCTTCTAGCAGCACCGGGGAACTGCCGGCCGAGCCGGAGCAACAGCACACCAGGGGCGGTCTCGTGCGAGGCCGCCCCTGCCTCGTGCGGCACCGGAACGGACACGGGCCCGCCGCCGTTCCGCCCACACCCGCGGTGGTGGCCCCGCCCATCCCGCTCACCTCTCTCCCCACCCGCCGCGGCCGGGCCTGTGGCCGGCGTTCCCGTGGCCGTACGGCTCAGGAGCTGGACAGCGCCTCCGTCGGCGACAGCTTGCTGGCCCGCACCGCCGGATACAGTCCGGCGGCCATGCCGATGAGCAGGGTCGATCCGATGCCGGCCGCGCTCGCCCAGGCCGGGACGACCGTCGGCCAGCCGCGGCCGACGGCGTACCCCGCCGTGATCAGGGTTCCGAGCACCGTACCGCCGAGCCCACCGATGAGGGACAGCAGCAGCGACTCCGTCACGAACTGCGTGCGGATCTGACCCCGGGTCGCCCCCAGGGCCCGGCGCAGACCGATCTCCGGCCGGCGCTCCAGGACCGAGATGACCATCGTGTTGCCCACACCGACCCCGCCGACCAGCAGAGCCACTGCGCCGAGGCCCAGCAGCAGGCCGGTGAGCGCCGACTCGGTGGCTTCGCGGGCCGCGAGGGCGTCGGAGGGCCGCGAGACCCGGACCTCGCTCGGCTTCTCGGGGTATGCCGTGGTCGGCAGCACCGCCCGTACCGCCGCGACCTCACTGTCCTCGGTGCGGACGTAGACCATGGAGGGGTGGCCGTCGAAGCGGAGGTATGTCCGGGCCGCCGACCAGCCGACCAGTGCCGCGCTGTCGAGTTCCGGCGCGAGCGGTACGGGATCGAGGACGCCGATCAGCGAGAACCAGCGGCCGCCGATCAGGACCCGGGTTCCGGAGGTGTACACGTCGAGCCGCTGGGCGGCCGTGGCACCGAGCACGACAGCCGGGTACTTCTCCGTCGCCGCGTCCAGCCAGCGGCCCTCGCGGACCTTGCCGCCGACGGCCGGGAGCAGGTCCCGGTCGGCCGCGAGGACGTCGAGGGAGCCGGTGCGGCCGATGGCGATGTGGTCGTTGCGGTAGATGTGCGCGCCGGTCGCGCCGGTGGCGGCGACCTGCTGCGCGGGCGGGATCCGGCGGATCATCGGCACGGCCTCGTAGGGGAGTCTGGCTTTCTCGCCGGCCAGGCTCTGGCCCGGTGCGACCCGCAGGAGGTTGGTGCCGAGCGCGTCGAGGCGGCGGTTCACCTCGGCCTGCCCGGAGCCGGAGATGCCGACCACCGCGATCATGGCGGCGACGCCGATGGCGATGCCGAGCGCGGAGAGAAAGACCCGCAGGGGCCGGGTCCGCAGTCCGGTGCCGCCGAGGCGTACGACGTCGGCGGGCCCGAGGCGTGCGGCGCGCAGCCGTGACCGTGACCGCTCCGGGACCGGAGCCCCGGCGTCCGAGGACTCGGGGCCCGGGGAACGGAACGGCGGGGTCTCCGGGGCCGGACCCCGGGCGTCCAGGGAGCCAGCCGCTGTGGGACGGGAGTCCGGGGTCTGCCAGGAGGAGTTCGTCGTACGGTCCTTCACCGGGGTGCCCCGATCGTCGTGCTGCGGGCCGTGTCGGCGACCAGGCGTCCGTCGCGCATCTCGATACGGCGGGGGAGTTCGGCCGCGATCTCGCGGTCGTGGGTGATGATCACGACCGTGGTGCCGGCCGCGTGCAACTCGCGTAGCAGGGTCAGTACGGCGGCACCCGACGCGGAGTCGAGGTTGCCGGTCGGCTCGTCCGCCAGCAGGACGGACGGTTCGCCGACCACCGCGCGAGCGACCGCGACCCGCTGCCGCTCGCCTCCGGAAAGCTGCTGCGGCAGGTGGTGGACACGGTGGCTGAGCCCGACCCGGGCCAGCGCGGCGGCCGCCCTGGCCCGGCGGCGGCGCATCGGGACGCCCGCGTAGAGCAGCCCGTCTGCCACCGCGTCCAGCACGGGCACGCCGACCGCCAGGTGGAACTGCTGGAAGACGAAACCGATCCGCGTGGCCCGCAGCGCGGACACCTCCCGGTCGGACAGCTTCGCCACGTCGTGGCCGTCGACCAGCACCCGCCCCGAGGAGGGGCGGTCGAGGCTGCCCATCAGGTTCAGCATGCTGGACTTTCCTGAGCCCGACGGGCCGACGACGGCGACGAGTTCCCCGCGTCCGATCCGCAGACTCACGTCGCGGACCGCGGCAACGCCGCCCGGATACGTCTTGCAGACCGCGTCGAACTCCAGAACCGCCGGGGACACACCGCTCACGCGATCCTCACCTTCATGCCCTCGCGGATCGCTGTGCCGCTCACTTCCACGTTGCCGTCCGCGAACAGCCCCGTCTTCACGGCGAGGAACCGGCCGTCCTCGGTTTCCAGGCCGTACCCGCCCTCGGCGAGGGCGACCAGCGCGGAGACCGGAACGCTCAGTACGTCCTTGGCCTCGCGTCCCACGTACTCGACCGTCACAGGGCCGCTCTCCAGCCGCCCCAGGGCCTTCTGGTCCTGGACGGTGATGGTCACGGGGATCGTCGCGTCGGCCTCTCCCGATCCGCCCTCGCTGCCACCCCCCTCAGGCGTGCTCGCCTGCTTCCCCACCGACGCCACCTTGGCCTGCACGGACTTGCCATTGGGCAGCTTGACCCGGACGTTCGTGCCGCGCACCGCCCAGGCGGCGTCCGCGGCCGAGGCGCTCACGACGACCTTCCGCGACGTACCGGTGTAGGCCAGGGTGTTCTCGCCGGCCGCGGAGCCCAGGCGTGCCCCCGCATGGCCGATCCGCACCTTGCCGGAGGAAGAGATGACGTCCCCGACGCCGACAGTCCCGGACTGGGGCAGCCCGAGCGACTTCTGCCAGCGCTTGACCGCTTGGGCGGTGGCGGCGGTGAACCTCTCGTCCACGGTGAAGCCGGTGTAGCCCAGAGCCGCCAGGTTGGACTCGAACTGCATGACGTCCATGCCTCTGAGCTCACGCGGGGCCTGAGTCGAGCCGGTGTCCCCGCCGGTTCCGGCGCCCCCCGGCGCCGGTGACCCGGAGGGGCTCGGGGACGTGCCGTCCGCGTTCTTCTGCTGCTGGGCGTCCGAGCCCTGGTCACTGTCCTGGGCGGTCAGGCCGAGGTCCCGGTACATCGGCAGCGTCCCGTACATGAGCACGACCGGCCGGTCGTCGACGCGCAGCAGCGTGCCGCCGCGCTCGACCGTCGCGCCCTGCTCGGGCAGCCAGGTCACGGTACCCGTCGCCTTGACCGGCAGCGGGACCTCCGTTCCATAGCTCAACTTGCCATCCACCGCGGTCCGTTCGGCCAGTGTGGTCCGGGTCACCGGGACGACGGAACCAGAGCGGGGCGGCGCGCTCGGGCCCTTGTCCTGGCCGCCGCCGAGCCCCAGTGCGCCGACCACGGCGACCGCCGCCACGCCGACCACGGCCGAGGCGATCAGCGCCGTACGCCGGCGGTGCCGGCGGCGCGGCGGAGGCGGCAGGGGGGCCGTCGCGTGCGCGTCATCGATGTGCGTCACCGTCTCGGCCATGATCAGCCCTTGCCGGCCGGCGGGTTGGTCGGTTCACCGATGATCGGGGCGCAGACGCGGGTGGCTCGCCGGGCGCCGGCCGAGCTCTGATCCCATCCGGGTTCACCGGAGTTGTCGTCGCGGCTCCCGTTCGGATCCGGGTCCGGGAAATCGGGGGCGCCGTTCTTCTGCATGCAGGCGGCATAGTCCCGCTGCTTCTTCATCTGCGCGGGAGTGAGTTTGGGCTCGCTGGGCTCCAGGTCCTGGGGAACCGTAGCGTTGAACTTGGCACACTTCTTGCTCGCGTTCATGAACTTCGGGTCCTTCTTCAGGGCCAGGCCCTGGCCGGACATGTCGACCTGTCCCTTGGAGTCCGGGTCGGGGAGGTCGACCCCGTTCGTCCGCATGCACGCGACCCACTTGCGCTGGCTCTCGACGTACGCCGCCACATCGTTCCCGCCACCCTGACCGCCCGTCTTACCAGCCGATGCGGCCGAGCCGCCACCACCGGCCGTCGGGAGCTTCGAACCGCCGTCGTCGCTCCCGCAGCCGGTCAGCGCGAAGACCATGACCGACGCCGCCGAGGCCAGCAGTACCCAGTTCGTCCTCATCGCTTTCCCCGCTCCTCCTGTCGGGCCCGGCCGCAGACACGGCGGGCAGGCCGACCGTAAGCCGGAGATGATGAAGAACCTTTGAAGAACCTGTCAGCCGATCATGCGCACTGCAGCTCTTCCGGATCCCCGGGCGCCGCCGCGTTCGGGACCAGAACTGAGACCAGGCGCCGGTCATACCCGCGACCGTCGGTACCGCTCGCTCCGGTACCGACTGCCATGCCGGCTTGCTCACACCTGGCCGTAGAGGCTTGTCAGGTCGACGAGTTGAATGCTCGGTGAGGTCTCAGAAGCTGTTGTTTCCGGACTTGAGGACGACGTTTTCGTTGGTCAGACATAAGGGTGGTGATTCCGTGGGAGTCGTGGCCTGTTGTGTTGTCGCTCCCCCGGAGATCGCGGATGCCGTCGGTTGTTGGACTGCTGGAACAGCACGAGCTCGCCGCTCGCCGTCGGGTTGACGGGCTGCGTGAGGAGGCCGACCGCATCCAGGCCGAGCTGGCCGTGGCTGAGCAGGAATGGCAGGAGTGGGCGATCGCTCGCAGGCGGGTCGATACGGTGCTGGCTCCGGATGGCGGGAGCCTCTGGACATGCCTTGCGACGGCATCTGGACGAGCTGCTCGTGGCATTACAGTGCCAACCACCATCGCCCGCTCGCCGAGTTCATCACCCGCATGCAGTCGTCCGTACACGAGGACGGGCTGTTCGGCGCGGAGTTCATGATGCCTGTCACCCAGCGCCAGCACCTGATCGAGCACTACACGTCCCCCGAGAAGCTCAGGCGTCACTTCATCGGCGACTGGGACGTTCTGCTGACCCTGCGAACGAATGAGTTCGCCGAGCGAGCCCACATCGGCCAGCTCCAGGACCACACCCACCGGATGGGTCTGCTCCTCGCGGCCCGCACCCCCTCATAGTGCAAAGGAAAAGCCCATGAAGCACGAGTACGAGGCCAAGTTCCTCGCCATTGACGTCGCCGGCCTTCAGGCCAAGCTGACCGCTCTGGGCGCCGCCCAAGCGTTCCCGCGCACCCTTCTCACCCGCAAGATCTTCGAGAACGACGCCCTCGAAGGAGGTGCCTGGGTGCGGCTGCGCGACGAGGGCACCCGATCGACGCTGACACTCAAGCAGGTCACCGACGCCACCACGATCGATGGCACCACCGAGATCGAAACCGAGGTCACGGACCTGCACGCCATGGCCGAGATCCTCCGCAGCCTCGGCATGCGCGAGGTCCGGTATCAGGAGAACTACCGCGAGGAGTGGAGCCTGGGCGAGGTCGCCTTCGACTTCGACACCTGGCCGGACCTCCCCACCTTCGTCGAGATCGAAGGGCCTGATGAGGCATCGGTCCGGCAGGCAGCCGCACTGCTCGAACTCGACTACTCCGAAGCCCGGTTCGGCAGCGTGGATGAGATCTACAAGAGCGAAGCCGGCCGCGACATCCTGGCCGAACCCACCCTCCTCTTCGCGGATGCCGACAAGAGTGAGGCAGCCCCAGTGGCCGCCCATGGCCACTGACCTTGAGGGCTGAGCTGTGCTTATGGAATTGGCCGTACCACACCGGGTGATACCCGGGGTCGCCGAGTTCGCTCGTGGTGGTCTGCCCGCACCGGCAGGTACCGACGACGGCAACCACTGGATCGACGGGCTTTGCCGGCTCTACTGCGTGCAGAAGTGGACGCGTGTCCTGTGGATCGGTCCCGTGAGCGTGGCCGGTGCCCAAGCAGCGATGTACGCCTGCGGCCCCTGCAGCCGGGCACTTCAGGAGCAAGTCTGGTAATCCATCGTTCTCAACGATGATCCGGTTCGTTCGACGCGGCCCGGGATCCCCACTTAAGCAGAGCCGGTTGGCGGACGTCGGGCGGGGAAGCTGCTGCTGCGTGTTTTGGGGTTCGGTTCTGCTGGATGAGGGCTCCTGCGGTTGTGGTACGCCGCTGTCCAGAGTCGTTGATGTCGATGCTGCATGTCAGGCGCTGGTCTGCCGGGCCATCGGACTCGGCGGTATCGGTGCCGCTGTCACGCCGAGTCTCTGATGGCATTGCGGCAGGCCATGCCACACGGTTTTCCGCCGAATCGGCAATCCAAAAGGGCGCCGCTTACGTAACCGAATTACAGCTGCAACCTGGGATAGGTCCCTGGTCGGCTGGTTCCCGTGCAGCGGGGATCTTGGATGCGAGACGTGCTCCTCGCCCGCGCGGGGGCGACGCCCACGACCGTGCCGCTCCCTTGCGGCCGCGGTCATCCGTTCCGTGCCGACAGGACCGCGTAGGCCCGGCCGCACGGGCCGACGCAGCGGAAGGAAGAGTGCATTCATCATGCGAGCAAAAGGCGCTAGGCGTCTCGTTGCGACGTCAGCCGCCATTCTGATGGCCGGCGGCGCTGCGATCGGCGCGGCCGGCACGGCAGCGGCTGCAGCCCCTGCCGTGCACACCCATGTGACCACCAGCCGGTGCTTCGGCGACGACTGGGGCTGCTTCGACCACGGCGGGTTCCGCTTCGGCCATGGACGCTTCGACCACCGATTCGGCCACCGATTCGACGGCGGACTCGTCGTGATCATCGTGCGCCTGTAGTGGTCGCCGTCGGCACCCAAGGGGGCGCGCTCATCGCGGGCTCGCTCCAATCGCGGTGCTCGCCCCTCGCCCGGTCTCATGCTGCGTCGAACCACGCGCCAACGGCGTGGCCCAGGACCCATCGGAACCAGGAACCGCCTGCGGGCGGTGAGCCGGCGAGAGGCAGACCGCGGCCTGCAGGACTTCCGCGATCTCGAGTGGGTGCTCGCCGTCGATCAGTGGCTCGGCGCCTGGTCCGGACTGGGGAAGCACACCGATCACGTGCTCACCGGAGCATCCCATGGATACGAAGAGTTACATAGCGAAGGTTTACAGGCACCCGACTCCTACCCCTGCGGAAGCGGCAGAGCGAACCACCGCCGTGCTGGGGTCGTCCCCCGCCGACTGGGGACTTCTGCTCATCCGGCTGACATTCGGACTGCTGATGGCCGGGCACGGCGCTCAGAAATTGTTTGGGATTTTCGGTGGCACGGGCCTGACGGCGACTGGCACGGGATTCGCCACCCTCGGCTACCGACCGGGGAAGATCTTCGCCGCGATCTGCGGTCTGTCCGAATTCCTCGGCGGCCTCGGTCTGGCCGCAGGGCTGCTCACCCCGCTCGCTGCCGCCGCCCTGATCGGCGTGATGATCAACGCCATGGCATCCGTGACCGGTGCCCACGGCCTGTGGGAGACCAACGGCGGTGTGGAGTACAGCGTCTGCATCGCTGTCGTCGCCTTGGCCATCGCCACCATCGGTCCCGGGCGCCTGGCCCTGGACCGGTTCTTCCGTTGGGGTGCCGGCGGCTGGGCCGAGGGGGCCTTTGCCCTGGGCCTCGGCGGAATCGCCGCCGCCATCGCCCTGAGTCTCTGAATCGCCTTCCGGCGGTCAGCCGGCAACTGTCCATCGCTTGATCACGGCGGGGGCGCTGTAGGGGGCCGGCCAGATTCGGAGGTATACCTGCTCAATGGCCTCGGGGGCGTCGTACCCTTCCTCGCCCGGCTGGCGGACGTTTGCCAGGTTCGCCCGCGACGCACGGACCCGCACGAAGCCCTTGGGGACTTCGAAGCGCGCAGCGTCCGGTAGGTAGTCGGTGCAGCCCAGAACCGCGATGCGGCCGGTAGGCACCTCGATGCTCGCTTCCACCACGTGGTCGAAGGCGTCGCTGTCGTCACCCGGCGGATGGTCGAGCAGCTCGACCGTCACCGCGACGTGCGTGTTGACCTCGGTGCCGATGCCGATCGTCTGCTCCGATACGGCGAGGGCGTCCGACACCGCCTCCTTCGTCCACGCCTCGCCCAGATCGTCTTCCGCGTCGTCGTCCATCACGTGCAACTGGAAGTAGTCCGCGAAAAGCCGCAGTTGTGTGGTTGTCACCGGCCGATGGACCCTCTCTCGATCTTCTTGCTGGTCAACGTCTCGTGCGACTCTTCAGACGCTCGCTGCGAGGCGGCGTGCGGTGTCGAGCCAGGGCGTGGGTTGCAGCCCGTCCTCGGCCATCATGACCTCCTCCTCCCACCAGCCGGTCCCGTCCAGCCAGGAGATCAGCCACTGGGCCACGGACGGCGAGTCCAAGAACCACGCGTCGGCCCATTCGTCAAGGCCGGCGTTCGGCTCGACCCGGTCCTCGTCGTGCGCCAGCAGGTCGACGACGTCGGGTGGCAGGTTCTTCGCGCGCGGCACTGCGGCGGAGCATCACGTGCACGGAGGTGGCGCAGCGGCGCAAGTTTCGCGGCGTGCTCTGGCCAGTCCATGACCGGCGATCGTAGTGGCGCCTCGGCTACGCGGGCATGACGCCGTGTATGCGGGAGAGGGCGAGGACGCGTTCCCCGCCGCGCAGATGGCACCAGGCGTACAAGTAGGGCGGGTCGAGATCGAGTTCGCCGAGGGTGCGTACGGTGCGGCTGCCCGAGGCGGCCACGTATTCGCTGGTGACTGCTTGTCCCTCGTCGACGACGTGGGCCAGTTGACGGACGTCGGCGAGGGACAGCAGGCGCGCGTGGACGGCGACGATTTCCTCGGTGTCGGTGTCGGCGAATGAGACCAGAACTGAAACCACGAGGTGCCGGACGGGTGGCTCGCGTCGTTCGGCGGATGCTGCGCGGCCAAATTCCTACTTGTTTGATAATGTCGTTTCCGTGAGCGAAATTCCTTACAGCGTCGGCGAAGGACCGGCCACCAGGGTCAGTCTCTCCCTTCCCGAGGGGACGGCGGAGGCGATTCGCCGAAGGGTCGGCAAGCGTGAGTTCTCCGCGTTCATCACCGAAGCGGTGGAGCGCGAGCTGCGTGGTCAGATCTTGGATGAGTACCTGGCCGACTACGAACGCCGTCAGGGGCCGATCTCCGAGCACGAGCAGGAGCGGGCACGCCGGGTCTTCGACGAGGTGTTCGCCGAGGAGGGGCAGTGGCCCGCCGCAAGCTGAGCCACGAAGGCACCCTCGTTCTCGACTGCGAGGGCCTGTCGAAGTTCGTCAGTGATCACGAGCCCGTCGTCGCCCTCATCGCCGAAGCCCGCAAGCGGGGCATGGAGGTCGTCATCAGCGCACTCACCATCATCGAAGCGGTGCATCGCCGGACGGACAAGGCGCGGCTCGCCTGGGTCCTGTCGGGCGTTCGAATCGTGCACATCGGCGACGAGGAGGCCAAGGCCGCCTCAGCCATGCTGATCAACGCTGGGCTGCATGGTCACAAATACGCCATCGACGCTGCCGTGGCCGAGACGGCACTGCGTCAGCGCCGCCCGGTCGTCATGCTCACCTCGGACATCGACGACATGACGAAGCTCTGCGGTGACAGAGTGCGCCTCGTCGCCGTGTAGTCGACGCCCAGGCCCCGAACGCCGGGGGCCGGAAGGTCGGCCCGTATGTCCTTGTCCGAGAGCGGCGGGGGCCGGTGGATCAGTCGGCAGCACCAGGGCCGTGAACGGCTGCGTGGCCGGACACCCGGACCGCGCGCATGTCGGCGTGTGCGCCGCTCCGCCGGCTTCGCGGCGGCTCCGCACGCCCCGCAGCCCCTATACGGCGTGAAGACCTCTTCCAGCCGGCGGACGGCTCCGTCGTCACTTACATGAACACGGGAACGGGAAAGGCCCCGGGCACGATTGCCCGTGCCCGGGGCCCTGGTCGCGCTCATCGCCCGTGCGTCAGGCGACGACCACGGCCGTCGGTTTGCTGTACGCGTAGCCGCTGGAGTGGCCCGTGCGGAGGACGGTCACCTTGACGGTGATCCGCAGACCGCGCTGCGCCCGGGTGAGGACGAACGTGGACTTCGTCGCGCCCGTGACGGCCTTGCCGTTGGCGTACCACTGGTAGCGGTACGACGTCGGCGTGGGCGTCCACGTCCCGCGGTTCGCGGTGAGCGTGCGGCCCACCTTCGCCGTGCCGGAGACCGACGGCAGTGTGGTCGCCTTCGGGGCGACACCACGGGCCACGGCGATCGCCGTCGTCCCGGCCGCGCCGCTCGCGTGGCCGGTGCGGTTGGCCTTCACCGTGACCGACAGCTTCTTGCCGAGCTGGGCGGCGGTCGGGACGTACGAGGAGGCGGTGGCGCCCGCGATGGCGACGCCGTCGAGCCTCCACTGGTAGGTGTACGACGTCGGCGTCGGCGTCCAGACGCCGGCCTTGGCGTACACCCGGGTGCCGACCCGGGGGGTCGCGCCGAGCGCCGGCGGTGTCGTGGCCTTCGGCGCGACGCCCAGGGCGACCGTGGTGGCCGCCGAGGTCGCGGTGCGGGACGGGGCCCCGGTGAGGTGCGCGGTGACGGCGACCGACAGCTTCTTGCCGAGCTGGGCGGCGGTCGGGACGTACGAGGAGGCGGTGGCGCCCGCGATGGCGACGCCGTCGAGCCTCCACTGGTAGGTGTACGACGTCGGCGTCGGCGTCCACGTGCCGGTCCGGGCGACCAGACCGGTACCGACCCGGACCGTGCCCGCGATGGTGGGGGCGGCGGTGTTGGCCGGCGGCTGGGGCGCGGTGACCGTGAACTGACCGCTGGAGAACTGCCATCCGTTGGTCGTGATGACGCTGAGCGCCCACGAGCCCGTGGCCGCGTTCGTCAGGTCGAGCGTGGCCGTGAGGGTCCGGCGGTCGGGCGCCACCGAGACGGTGGTCGACTCGATCGTCGTGCCGCCGGAGCTGATCCGGACCTTGTCGCCCGCGTGCAGGGCCGAGCCCGACACGTTGACGGTCACCTTGGTGCCGGTGACGCCCGTGGTCGGGGTGACGCCGGTGACGTTGTGATTCTCGGTGCCACAGGTCGTCGAGCAGACCAGCTCCGCCTTGTAGGACGTCCGGGACGCCTTCTCGGGCAGGCCGAGGACGAAGAGGGCCGGGACGACCTGGGTGGTGTACGACCCGTTCAGACTGCAGCGGCTCTCGCCGCCGGACGCGGCGGCGCAGGTGTTGTCCAGGTCGGTCTCGTACAGGGCGGGCACGGCGGTAGTGGTCGCGCCGTTCGTGTCGCTCACCTTGACGGTGAAGGCGTCGCGGTACGAGGTGGGTAGCTGGGCGCAGAACGCCGTGTGCTGCTCGTCCAGCGTGCCGGTGAACGGCCCGTATCCGTACGTGATGTTCGGGACCTTCACGCACTCCGGCGACGGGCCGGCGGCCGTGGCGATGCGCAGGGCGTCGAGCCGGTACGAGTCGGCGGCCTTCAGGGACGACGGGACGGTCAGCAGCACCTGGTACCGGGTTGAGCCGGTGACCGCGCAGCTCCTGTTCCGGTTGGTGCACGTGGTGACGGCGCCGTCGCGTCCGTGCGCCAGGATGTTGGTGGTGCCGAGCGCGTCGCGCACATCGAGGTGCAGGACGTCGGCCGGGTCGGCCGTGGTGACCTGGTGGCACACCAGGGTGCCCGGCTCCCCGGGGACGCCCGGCGTCGCGGGGCCGTTGACGGTGGTCGCCGGAGTGGGCGTGCAGCCCTTGGCGGTCCCGGTGACGTCACGGCGGACCAGGGTGTGTTCGGCTGTGGCGTCACGGCCCCGGAAGAGCGCGGTGTACGCGGCCCCGGGGGTGAGGTGGCAAGTGGTCCAGGTCGCGGGGGCCGAAGCGGCCGAAGCGTTCATGGAGCAGGCCTGCTTGCCCGCGGCGTCGAGGACCCAGAACATGGCGCCGTTCGTTTCGGCGACGGTCCGCATCTGGAAGTTCTCGACGGCGCTGTGCCCGTCCGCGGGGATGGCCAGGCAGTACGAGAACCCGTCGGCGCCGGCGCCCGTGCGCAGCCGCGCGGACGCGGTCGCGGCGGTGAAGTCACCTGCGGGGAAGACCTGGCAGCCGCTCCCGGCCGGGTCCGTACGGTGGAACGCGACGCGGTACGTCTTGTTTCCCGCGTTGCCGCTGCCCTGGGACACGAGGGCGCGGTACGGGGCCGGTCCGGTGAGGGCGCAGGAACCACCCGCGAGGCTGGAGCCGGAGCACAGGGTGTCGCCGTCGGCGTTGACGACGGTGACGTCCGGGGTCGCCGAGAAACCGGTGTACGCCGTGAGAGCGGCCATGCGGGCGCCCTGGGGCAGAGGCAGTGTCAGGCAGTCCACCGCGGCGCCCGAGGCCCACGCTCCGTCGTTGACGCCGAGGCGCGCGGGCCGGCACCCGGCGGTGGACCTCCGGTCGAGGACGAGCGTCGCCTCGTCGGTCAGGATCGTGTAGTCACCGTCGGCCGGAACGGTGCAGGTGTTCCCCCGGCAGACCGTGCGCCCGGTGCTGTCGTACAGGAGGGTGGAGGACCGGTAGCCGTCCGGCCCCACGCGGTACACGTCGTAGCGGCCGGCCGTCGAGGCCCTGAAGACCTTGCAGTCGACGGCCGGGTCCACGACGGTCGCAGCGGAACCGTAGGCGTTGACGGGCACGGTGGCGCAGCCGACCGGGTCCGACAGCCTGCGCGCCCCGAGTGCGTACGAGGCGGGGTAGCCCTGCGGCGACTTCGCGACACGCACCAGCACCCGGTAGGGGCCGTCACCGGGCAGGACGCAGCCCGGATCGCCGTCCCCGCTGAAGTCCGGGCAGAGTGGGGCGCCGCTCTCATCGGTGATCCACTTCTCGACGGCCGTGTCCTGCGTCCGCGGATCGAGGCGGATCCGCTCACCGGCCCCGGCCTCGAGGCCGTGGCACCGGATCGTGAACGGGTCGGGAACGGTACCGGTGACGTCGGGCGAGGTGAAGGACGTGTGGATCGCTTCCCCGGCGCAGTCGGCGGTGGCGGCGCCGAGGGGTACGACGACGAGGGTGCTCGTCTGGTCCTCGTCCCAGTAGTTGGGAATCCGGATCGTGTACGCGCCCGTCCGGGGCAGGTCGCACCAGCCGCTGTAGTACGAGACTGTCTGGTCCTCGCACTGGACTTCCTGCGCACCGTCGTAGACGTGCGCGTACAGCAGGTCGTTGCCGGTGAGGACGCGGTGCATACCGGGCTGCTGGACGTCGACGGTGAAGCAGACGGACCCATTGGCCGGAACCGTCGCCTTGCCCATGGCCTCTTCGCTGGTGCCGCCGATGGAGGCGAGCGGGAGAGGCGCGCATTCCTCGGTTCCGGCGGCCCACGCGGTGCCGGCGCCGGCCGGCACCAGCAGCGAGAGCAGGATGGCCAGCGTGGCCATCAGAGCGGTGGCGTGCGGCCGTCCGGTTCCGGATCTGCCTTCCGCACGCGGGCGGTACGACATGAAACCCCCAAGAGATCACAGGATCGGGGTGCATGACCGTCAAGAGGCCCAGATGGTTGTATGACACATGGCGTAGGCCGACCAATCCGTGACCGGAGGTCACCGGCTTCGGTGACTCGGCGGCCCCATGGGTGCCGGTGAACGGCGGGCTTTTGCCGGCCCGCACCGTGGCGGGAACGGGGGCACCACGTGGAGCTCCGTTGGTGCCCCCGTTGGAGCGCACGGCAATCAGCGCTTTGAGCGGGGCGCGGATTGCCGTCTCGACGCGCCGAATCCCGACTGTCGCTGACCGCGGCCGGTGTCGGCGTCACTGATTACTTGGTGTCGACGTAGTCGCCAGTGGCCGTGGCGGAGGCCGTCGTGGTCGTACCCGCGAAGGCGTAGCGCCAGTAGCCGTCGGCGGCAGCGGTGACGGTGGTCCTCAGGGCGCCGGTGCTCTTTGTGGTGACGTTCTTGACCGTGGTGTAGGTGCTGGTGCCCGCCTTGCGGAACTGCAGCTTCACCGACTGGTTGGAGTACCCGTGATACGCGTTGTCGTCCCAGTTGGCCCGGCTGAGCTTGCCCGTCACGGTCAGGGTCGCGCCTTTGCGCACCGGTTCGGGCGAGGCGTCGGTCGTGAGCTTGGCGTACCGCTTGACGAAGAACTGGTCCTGGTTGTTCCGCGTCGCGTCGTCGTGGTCCTTGGAGCTGATCTGCAGGAACGTCTGCCAGGCCCCCGCCTGCGCGTTCTCCAGCCCGTAGTGGCCCGGGTCCATGACGTAGCTCATCGAGCAGGTGGCGGTGGTGGCGTTGACGGTCTTGCAGCCCAGGTTGTCGTGGTAACCGAAGCCTGTGGCGGTGGCTGTGCTCCAGACGTCGGAGTAGGCCGCGTTGAGCCCGGAGCTGTCCGTGGCGGTGATCGCCAAGATGAAGGTCTTCTTTTTCGTGGTGCCGACCACGACGGACTTGCCACCGTTGATCGACACCTTCGTGATCTTCAGATCTCCGTTCCCGCTCACGGCCTCGGCGGCCGGAGCGCTCAGAGCCGAGAGCGCCACCGCACACGGCAGCAGAATGCCGACGGCAAGCTTGCGCATGAATCCCCCCATAGGGCAGGCCCACCGTCTTGATCCATGACGGTGGGATGAACAGGTGTGCGGAGTGTAAAGGCACGCGCGCAAGCCGATTGGGGCAGGGCGGCGATGCATGTTGACCTGTGCGTTCCTGGGGTGCTCGCTCGTTGAGACCACGAACGTCGCGCAGGAGCCGGTAGGCGCCGATCACGGTGGTGCGGCTGATGCCCAACAACCGTGCGAGGTCGCG